>JAISDK010000101.1 GCA_031264875.1 Prevotellaceae bacterium | reverse complement strand
TCGGACCCGACGCAGGGCTAGAGTCGGACCCGACGCAGGGCTAGAGTCGGACCCGACGCAGGGCTAGAGTCGGACCCGACGCAGGGCTAGAGTCGGACCCGACGCAAGGCTAGAGTCGGGTCCGACGCAGGGCTAGCGTCGCACCCGACTATTAGTGCATACAGTACAAGCCGGAAATATGTCACATCTGCGTAACGTCAGTTAATGATTAAATAGTGAAAAGATTCGTGTTTTGCATTAACAATATATGTATCATAATCGAATATTTTCCATTATCTGGAATATTAATATACCTTTGCGGACTAAAATAAACTATATAAAATTATATTTAATGAAAAGAATAGTACTGATATTGCTTGTGGCCGGCTTCATTAGCGCCTGCACAGGAAAACCGTCGCACGAGGCGGAGATGGACAAATTCATTGACAATCTAATGAGTCAAATGACTTTGGAAGAGAAAATAGGGCAGTTAAACCTGCTATCGATGTGGTTTGACGTAACCGGTCCGCGGATGAGCGAAGATGTGGAGCAAAAAGTTAAGGACGGGCTTGTGGGCGGCGTATTCAATTTCTGGACGCCAAACGCTGTAAGAAAATTACAGGACATGATACTTGCACAAACCCGACTGAAGATTCCGCTTCTTGTTGGATACGACGTTATTCATGGACACCGCACTATTTATCCCATTCCGCTCGGACTGGCCGCCACCTGGGACACCCAGCTGATAGAGCGCATAGCAACTGCCGTTGCCGACGAAGCCAGCGCCGACGGTCTGCAGTGGACATTTTCGCCAATGGTCGATATAGCCCGCGACCCGCGCTGGGGACGGGTTAGCGAAGGCGCCGGCGAAGATCCTTATCTGGGCGCCGAAATCGCCAAAGCAATGGTTCGCGGATACGAGCAGGGCGACCTGTCGAATCAGAACACCATTATGTCGTGCATCAAACACTTCGCGCTATACGGAGCTGCCGAAGGAGGACGCGATTACAACACTGTGGACATGAGCCGTCTGCGGATGTACAACGAATACCTTCCGCCCTACGAAGCCGCAGTGAAAGCCGGAGCATCGTCGATCATGACCTCGTTCAACGAAATCGACGGAGTGCCAGCCACCGGAAACCGATGGCTGCTCACCGATCTGCTGCGACAGCAATGGGGATTCGGCGGATTCGTCGTATCCGACTGGACGTCACTCTACGAGATGGAAGATCATGGTGTAGGCGACAGGGCAAAAGTAACCGAAATGGCTATCAACGCCGGATTAGACATGGACATGGTTAGCGAATACATGATTGAAGAATTGCCGGCGCTGGTAAAAGCCGGACGGGTGAAGACCGAAACAGTCAATGCCGCCTGCCGCCGTATCCTCGAAGCAAAGTACAGGCTGGGACTGTTTACCGACCCCTATCGCGGAGCCAGCGAAGAACGCGCCAAAGCAAAAATCATGAGTCCCGAAAAGCTGGCATTGAGCAAGGAAGCAGCCCTGAAAAGCATCGTGCTTCTCAAAAACGAGCATCAAACCTTACCGCTCGACCCATCGAAGAAAATCGCCTTCATCGGTCCATTAGTAAAAAACCAGCGTACTCTTGTAGGAAACTGGTGCGCTGCAAGCGACTGGGAGCAGGTTGAAAACCTGTGGGAGGCGCTGGAAAACAAATATGGAAGCGGTAAATTCCTGTACGCCGCAGGCTGCAATCTGGTTGAAAACGAATCAATCCGCCGCATGACAGACCCGCAGGGCAACGTTATCGACAGCCGTCCGTCGCAACAGCTGCTTGCCGAAGCCGTTCAGACGGCTCAACAGGCAGACGTGGTAGTAGCCGTTCTGGGAGAAGCATACGATATGAGTGGCGAAGCCGCAAGCCGCACCAGCATTGACCTGCTCGACAATCAGAAAGCACTACTCAAAGCGCTGAAGGAAACAGGAAAGCCTGTCGTTCTGGTACTGATGAACGGTCGTCCGCTAACCCTTCAGTGGGAACACGACAATCTCGACGCAATATTGGAAACATGGCTGGCAGGCACCCGGGCAGGCGACGCCATTACCGAAATTCTGTTCGGCGACGCCAATCCTTCCGGAAAAATCACAATGACGTTTCCGCGAAATGTCGGGCAAATACCGATATACTACAATCATAAAAACACCGGACGCCCGTTCAACAACGACAGCAAGTTTACCGTCAAGTATATTGACATAAAAGAAAACACTCCGCTCTACCCGTTTGGCTACGGATTGAGCTACACGAAGTTTGAATATTCCGACGTCCAGCTGTCCGATTCAACGCTCGTGGGCGACGGTAAGATTACCGCGTCGGTTACATTGACCAACAGCGGCGACCGCGCCGGAGAAGAGACAGTGCAGCTCTACATCCGCGACATGGTTGGCAGTATTACGAGACCGGTAAAGGAATTGAAAGGATTTCAAAAAGTAGCATTAAAACCCGGTGAAAGCCGGCAGGTTGCCTTTTCAATCACCACCGAGTTGCTGAAATTCTATAACGCCGGCTTGCAGTGGACAGCAGAACCCGGCGAATTTACAGTATTTATCGGAGGCTGTTCCGATGTGAACAATAATGCAAAATTTACGTTAAAGTAGAATGTTTGATATATATTAATGGATGAACCCTGCCATTGGAAAAGGAAAGCACTAAGAACTCTAACAATGACAGGGTTTCAACCAATAATATTACCTAAATTTACACTGTACTTTTACATATACATGAGGTAAAACAGAGAATTGGAGAAAGCGTCTTCTGTCATAAACGGGAGACGCTTTTTTTCCCCAATTACGACTGCTGAACTTTTTCAACCGGCTCAACAGCCTCTCATCAACTATTAACTTAAACAAACCTAATAACGTACTAATTACGTTCTATATATAATTTATAATTCCGGCGACGAAGTACGCCAATAAATCGTTCCGTGATTTCGATTTCATTATGAAAGAGAAAATAATGATGCTAAACGCGAAAATAAGCGATCCTAAAAAGACGCTTACTGTTGCATGCGATTCATAAAATCGAACTACCTTTGCAAAAAATTAAGAATATTGAAATGAATTTGTTCGACAAACTTGCATCCGACAAAACAGTGCTGATAACAAGCATTGTAATGGGAACTTTTATAATCTATCCCAATATAAACGACTTGCTGTGGCATGCGAAATATGATGATGCCGAATTTATGATTTTTTTCTTTTGCCGGTACCTGTTTTTCTGTGTTTTTATATGGATACTGCTTTCGGTAAACATACGCAGGATGAATAGCCCCGCATTTTCGAAACGGATGCTGAAAACCCTGCTGCTTTCGATTATCGCCTACGCGATATATGCATTCATGTCTCTTGCAGTGCTGAGCCGGCATGTGGACTGTTTTACGGGGATTTTGCTGTTTCAGTTTGTTGTAACATGCCTGCTGTGTACTTTGACAGGACATGTTTTTGCAATGTATAATGAACAAAAAAACAGAGAGCTGGAAATCGAACAGCTGAAAACCGAAAATCTGCAAAGCCGCTACAACGCATTGTCCTCACAAGTAAATCCGCACTTCTTTTTCAACTCGCTCAACAGCATATCCGCACTGGTTCGTGAAGGAAAAAAAACTCAAACTCTGGAATATATCCATAAATTATCCGGAGTATTCCGGTATATTCTGCAAAGCGACAAAAAAGGCCTTGTCTGTCTAAAGGAAGAACTTGACTTCCTGGCAGCCATGCGATACATGTTTGAAGTGCGCTATGCCAACAAACTCAGATTCTCAATAAACGTCCCCGAAGAAAAACAGGAATTACTGATGATTCCCGTACTGTCACTGCTCCCGCTGGTCGAAAATATCATGAAACACAATGTTATCGACAGCGATAATACAATGACCATCTTAATTGTGCTGAACGACAGGGACGAACTGATTATCTCCAATCCGATTCATGAAAAAATAGACATGCTAAACTGTAACGGAATAGGACTGGCTAACCTTTCCGAAAGATTTACCCTGCTCACAACAAAAAAGGTAATCATCGAAAAAGGCAACAGCGACTTTAAAGTTATATTGCCGCTGATTACAACAAAAAACAATGCAAATAACAGTCCCGCCAAGCAATGAAAACTTTAGCATACTTGTCCTCTCCCATAAGTCCCGTTAGCGTCACGTCATTTTTTTGAACAGTACAGGAAGTGCATACATAAGTAATCCTGTTACTTATGCATAAGTACTCTTGTTATGCATACATAACAAGTACTTGTTATGCATACATAAATAGTACTTGTTATGCATACATAAATAGTACTTGTTATGTATGCATAACAAGTACTT
>JAISDK010000081.1 GCA_031264875.1 Prevotellaceae bacterium | reverse complement strand
AACAGTATTCCGTTCAGATGAAGGTCTTTAAATCCGGCAGCTTTTACCTTCGAACGGAACAGTTCAATGGCTTCGCCGGCTTTCCTGACATCTCCTCCATACGTTTCAAAAAATGTATGCATCTGGTAAATCGAAAAGTACGGACATCCGTCAATCAGCCAATAGGAAGGATGCCTGAAATACTTTTCAATCACGTAATCCATGATTTCCTCAAATGTATCAGGATGTACGGCGCCTTTCATTTCACCAACATCGTGGTTGCACCACATCAGGGCGAATTTAATGTCAGAGTTATTATCAGCGCCTAAAAAACCTTCTTCCAAAGCCTTATACAGGTATTTCCCGTTTGGCCGGTCATAATAATACCAGTCGAAAATGAAAGCGTCAATACCATGATTTGCGGCCGCATTTATTTTTTTCTCCATTACTTCCGGCCGGTTTTCATTTTCATAACCCCATAATGGGACTTTTGGCTGTTGATGTCCGTTAAATCTCGGTTTAGCTTCCCTTATCGCTTGCCATTCCGATTGGATGGCAGGCCCCCAGTTTGGGAAATAATATACCGCAACTTGAACTTTTCCTTCCGGAATTTCAATCGGTTTGTCCGACTGTCCTTCTTCTCCGCTTTTTTTACAGGATATGGAGATACACTGAAAAGAGATGAATACAATACAGCAAACCGCCTTTATAAATATAGATTTCATGTGCCTGTTTTATTTAGAGCAGATGAGGAAAAAATCCTCATCTGCAATTATACAGCTAAGTCAGACAGTAAATTTATTTCTTTTCAAAAAGATTCATCGGCATGTGATAAGGCCCCATTCCAATATCTTCCGGTATCAGGTCTTCATGTTCTTCGGGCGCACTGGAAAATACCCTGCGAACCGCATCCAGATAGCCGAATCCATATTCTCTGTAGGGCGCGATATAGTGCCCTTCACTCCATTCGTTCCAGTTGTCGAGAATAATCATTCTGCTGCCCAGTTCATCTTTTGAAAAGTTGTTTTCAGCAAAAGCTTTTCCCTTTCGCAGCAGAATCTCGAAATCGGCGGGAGGAAGTTTCCAGATACTGCCCTCGTCAGACCAGCCGCTCCATGCCTGTGAAAGGGTGATAACCTGCGGAATTACATCGTGCTGGCTGTGCATTTTCCGGATTTGCTCCATTTGACTTTCGATTGCCACGTCCGGTGAAGGGCTGTTGGGTACATACCAGCAATACTGGAATGTATAATCCAGTCCCATGGCCTTGAAGCGGGCAAGTGATTCCGGTGCAAAACCGCGTTCTTCCCCCATGATAATCAGGCCGTCGAAGCCGGCTTTTTTACAGGCTTCGCGCATCAGGTTGAAGGCGGCTTTTGCCTTGTCGTCACCGCCCAAATCATCGGATACGAACAGCGGACGATAAATATAGAGTACCGGTTTGTTGTCAACCTTGAGATAGTTGTCACGCTTGAAAAATTTCTCAATCCAGTAGGGCATCAGGTTTTCCATCAGGTCTTTTTCATCGGTGATACCGGATGTCTCTTTCGTCTGGTTTTCCCACATAATCGTGAACTTCATCCGGTCGCCATACCTTGATTTGAAAAGAGCATCGTCAAAAACGCTTTTTTCGAATTGCGTCGTGATCGGCCCGTTCTGACTGGTACGGTACCAGCAATAGATAAAGAACGTGATGCCGTGTTCTACCGCCCATTTAGTCTCCCAGTCGGCTATTTCGGGATTGTCCTGCGAATAAATGCCTAAAGCCGGCGTACGTTCCTGGTGTTTCCTGACCACCTGGTTCCACAGTTCATAACGTTGCGTTTCCCATAGCGGACAGTTGTGAACGCCGATCAGCATATCCGTCTTTACCGGTTCGGGTTCGGGAATATAGTCGCGTTTTTCGATTTTCCGGGCGGGCATGACGATCTGATTGACTGTTGAACGTGCTATCACCTTGCCGCTCACCAAAACTTCCAGGGTAAAATCCTTTTGTCCCTGCTGAACACATTCTACTTCCCAGCTGTGGTTCTTGAAAAAGGCCGTTGAAGGCGTAACGGTTTCCTTTCCCTGACGGCTGCCGTCGTCCGGAAGGATCAGGCGGCATTGATACGTTATTTTCTCGGGATTTTCAATTTCCACGTTGAATCGGAAAGGACGGTTTGCCCGGATAACGGGACAGTCCGATTGAAAACTGTTTTGCCTGATGTATATTTTTTCCTGTGCGCCGGGTTTGGAGCAGGAGAAAATAAAGAATGCAATGAATAAACTTAAATATCTCATATATATTACGTTTTAAAAATTAGTTACTTGATGATAAAAGCAGGTATTGCGTGGTTGTCATACACCACGCAATGCCTGCATAAATATTACCTGTACCCGGGATTTTCGACTAATTGCGGGTTGTTGGAGGTTCGCGTCAATGTAATCGGGAAATAATAGTTCTCTTCACGGAACAGTGGAGATGAAACCGTACCGTCTACCTTCTCGATTATCATCAGCCTGTATTTCTTCTCTCCTTCAGCATAACTGCTGTAATCCAGAATATACTGCAGACCGGAGAAATCACGTGATAAATCAATGGTCGCCGTTCTCCAGCGACGGAGATCCCAGTACCGATGGCCTTCAAAAGCAAGCTCGACTTTTCGTTCATGACGGATTTTCATCCTGTCGACGGATGTTAGCGGAGCAATTCCGGCACGCGCTCTGATTTGATTAATGGCGTTCAGAGCGTCGCCCTCTCTGCCAAGCTCAAAGGCTGCTTCGGCATAATTCAATAGAATTTCGGCATAACGGAAAATCACCCAGTCCTGCCATGAAGTGGCCCATCCACTGTTGGTTCCGGCCATATTATCATGCGCTTCGTTCAAATATTTCATCACGCCGAAACCGGTTCCCGGACCGGTGGTGCCGTTAGCTAACACTCCATTGTAGGAATCTTCGAGTTGAATGTTGCCATCAAGCCTGAGAATGCCTCTGTGAAAATCGACAAAATCGCCTTGCCAGGGTGTATTTTGCGTATAAACAGTGGCAAAAAAACGGGGATCCTTATCTTTCCACAATTCGTCGATTGTCCAAACCCCTTGCTGAATGGCGGCATAATCCAACTTCCCCGGCCGACCGTCGATATATTCAAATTCTTCGACCATTTCAAGATAAGGCGCTGTCTCATTACCGGCGCTCCATCCCTGTGGATAAGGGCACTGCATAAAATCTACACACCATCCGTTTCCTTCAGCCAGGCCGTTCACTTCATTGTGCGGTTTCACAAAAATCACTTCGCTGTTGTTTTCGTTCAGGAAAATGTTTTTGAAGTTGGCGACCTTGTCGGCATCCTGATTATACAGTTGATGCCACCCGCTTTGAATAATCCGGTCGGCAGCGTCACAGGCCGTCTGGTAATAACTGCCGGCTTTTTCTGCGGGAATGCCCAGCAAGCCGCCCAATTGTATTTTTCCGAATTGGGCAGTGCTGCCGGCATACAATGCTACCCGGCATTTTAAAGCCAAAGCGGCCGATTTGCTCGGACGTCCTGTTTCAACAACTGACGGATCAGGCAAGTCATTAATTATATCATCTAATTCGCGAAGGATAAAATCGTATGTATCCATTTCACTGTTTCTTGGAGGATACAGTTCTTCTTCCGGATCATTCATGCTTTGGGCTTTGGTAATGACAGGTACACCGCCGTATCGCTTTACCATGGTAAAGTAGGAAAATGCTCTTAGAAAACGTGCTTCACCCATCCGTACTGCCTTCAGATCATCACTAAGCGGTGTTTCAGGAAGATGTTCCATAAAGAGGTGGATATCGCGTATAGGACCATATCCCCACCATTCCATA
>JAISDK010000050.1 GCA_031264875.1 Prevotellaceae bacterium | reverse complement strand
TGTACGCCGGGCAGGAGTTGCAGTGACTTCATCAGATCGGTTTCGCCAAGCAGAGCAGGGGTATTTTTTATCTGTATCGCAGATATGTCTATCGTTCCCAGGCGCATGTCTTTTAATTTCGCATTACTGAGAATGACGACTTCCTGCAATTCTGCCTGTCTTGGGGAGAGGTAAATCTGAATGACTGTATCTTTGACCGGATTAACTTCTACTGTTGTGTCTTCATAGCCAAGAAAGGAACAGCGAATTATTCCTTTCCCTTTTGGCAATATCAGACTGTAAAATCCATACTGGTTTGAAAAACATCCCCTTTCACTTACCGCCTCATAAACATTGCCACCAATAAGAACCTCTTTTGTGTCCGCATCACGTATATACCCGCTAACGGTATGGTTTTGTGCAGATAAAGAAGCAACAAAACAATGAAGAACAGCGATATAAACTGTTATTTTTATGCGCATTGTGTGCTGGTTTAATTGGCAATCGCTTTCAACTTAACAGTAAGCTGCTCTTTTTTTCCCGTTATTGTCAAATCAATATCGTAACTTTCCGGGACTTCATTTTTCAATGTTACAGATATCTTAGTGTTTCCATTACCGGTAACGGGAGCAATGGTAAAATCTTTGACATCACCCATATTAGTACCATAGTAACCTTCCAGTCCCTCAGCGTCAATATGCCATTCGCCACTGCTTGAAATGTTGAAATCCGTACTTTCATCCTTTTGCATAAAGATCAGTTCAGTCTTGTCAACACTTAACGTTTCCTTCTCTTCTATTTCCTTTTTGTTGCAACTTGTAAAAAAGAAAAACAGTGTTGCAACAGACAATATTTTTCCAAATAAATACATTGTTTTCATCATTTTATATAATGTGTTTTTAAGGTAATTACAACAAAATATTTTTTAAATTATTTATGCAAATGTGGGGTTTATCTTTTACATACAAAATGTGCTAATATTTTTTTAACGTTTGTTAATATTATTAAAATTATATTTTTCCTGAATTACAAATAATTAATATAATTTATCATTGAACCGTAAGTCATAAAAAATGTTAAAGAATTTCAGATGTTATATACTCTTTTTTGAAAAATATCAAAATTGTTGTCCGGTATGCAGTTTAGGTAAGGAAAATTTCATTCCAAACCTCCCACAGAACCTAACGTGAAAATCTCTATTCATTCGGCTCGTCCTGTCTTTGTTATACCAAACTGACATTATGATTTCAGTCTGGTATAAACGTTATTCGGGATGAGAAACTTCTTTGCGTATCAATACTAACGCTTTTGTTTTTCCCGCCTGACTGCCGTTAAAATGGAAAACGGTGAAACCGGCTCAAAACTGAAAATCCGGATGAACCTTTATGGAAAACTGTGGTAACGGCATCCGGATGTAATACATAATATCACAGCACAGTAACAGAACACGAAAACAGAATTTGCCATATTGTCAAAATATTGTATAAGTTTGCATCCGATTTAAAAATTCTATAAATGAAAAGGTTTTTATATGCAATTATTTGTATCGTTTTGCTGTCAGCCTCATGCAGTGACGTAATAGATTTGACAGGCAGAGACGGAAAGGTTGAAGTTCCGAAAGATGGCTTTTCGGGAATTAGCGTGCAGGACGGATTCGAATTGTATCTCATTGGCGGAAATACTTCTACAGTCGTAATCGAATCGGATGAAAACGTAATAAACCACAATTACGTGAAAAGCGAAGTCAAAAACGGCATTTTATATTTCTACAGAGATCCGGAAGTGGAATATCCCGACGGGGTTTCGGTAAAAATACATGTCTCAAAGGATTCGCTCGACGCTTTAACGATAATATCATCCAAAGTGCAGATAGACGACACTTTGCGAACAAACGAAATACGTCTTTTCTGTTCGGACAAAAGCGTTCTGACGGGCAGACTGGAATGTAAAAAACTACAGTCCACTATAAACAGTTCGGCAGTCGAAATCACTGGTATTTCCGACACCATGCAGATGAACATCGGAGGTGGGAGTTCCGTAAAACTATATGGAATGGAATCAAACGACGCCGGAATAAGCATTTCGGGAGGCAGTTATGCCGAAGTCGCCGTTAACGGGGAATTAGAAGTAAAAGCCAAAGAAAAAAGCATCCTGTACTATAAGGGAACAGCAGTCATCCGGACACAGGCATTGGATGACGGTTCTGAAATAAAAAAAATCACTGAATGAACTCATTTGGAAGACTCTTTTGCGTCCATATCTTCGGAGAATCGCACGGTAATGGAGTAGGAATATGTATAGACGGTTGTCCCGAAGGCATCCCCCTCTCTGCGGACGATTTCACAGCCGACCTGGCAAGACGGAAAAGCGGAGCGCCCGGAACCACCCCCCGTATAGAAAACGATATACCCGAGATACTTAGCGGCATATACGGTGGATACACAACAGGCGCACCCATAAGCATACTGTTCAGAAACGAAAACACCCGCTCGTCCGATTATGGACATTTTGCCGCCATGCCGCGCCCCGGTCACGCCGACTTTACGGGATGCCGGAAATTTAACGGATTCAATGACCCCAGAGGAGGAGGCCATTTTTCGGGACGTGTCACCTTGGGAATCGTATCGGCAGGAGTATTAGCAAAAAAAATAATCGCACCGGTCAATATCGAAGCTACCCTCGTGAAAGTGGGCGGCAGCACGGACATACAAGATAAAATAAAAGAAGCCCTTGCCGAGAAAGATTCTGTTGGCGGACTGATTCACTGTCGGATATCCGGTCTTCACGCAGGAATCGGCAACCCGTTTTTCGACAGTCTCGAATCTGTTCTGGCACACATTCTGTTTTCCATACCGGGAGTAAAAGGCGTTGAATTTGGCGCAGGCTTCTCCGCCGCCGACATGAAAGGAAGCGAACACAACGACCCTATTGCAAACTCAACAGGAGAGACACTTACAAACAATGCCGGAGGAATCAACGGAGGAATATCCAACGGAAATGACATCAGGATAAACATAGCCATAAAACCCACTTCGAGTATAGGCAAAGAACAGCAGACATTTAATTTCGAGACACAACAGATGGATACACTGAAAGCCGGGGGACGGCACGACGCCTGCATCGCTCTTCGGATTCCGGTAATCGTGGAAGCTGCCTCGGCAATAGCGCTGGCCGACCTGATGTTTGCAAAAAATAGAACATGATTGTATCCAAAAATATAACAAAATCCTTTGGCAGCCTGAAAGTATTGAAAGGCATCAGTCTCACCGTCGAAAAAGGAGAAGTGATATCAATAGTCGGTCCGAGTGGAGCCGGAAAAAGCACCTTCCTGCAAATACTTGGAACCCTTAGCCGTCCCGACAGCGGGGAAATACTGATAGAAAGCGCCTCCGTATTCAGCTTCAGCTCCGACAAAATCGCCGTATTCAGAAACAGGCATATCGGTTTCGTTTTCCAGTTTCATCATCTGCTTCCCGAATTTACAGCCCTTGAAAACGTATGTATTCCGGGATACATCGCAAAGAACAGCAAACAGAAAGTTGTGGAACGCGCAAAAGAACTTCTGTCATTTCTCAATCTTTCCGACAGGCTGACCCATAAACCGGAAGAACTGTCGGGAGGTGAACAGCAACGTGTCGCCGTTGCAAGAGCCCTGATAAACAGCCCCGACATTATCTTAGCCGATGAACCGTCCGGCAATCTTGACACTCAGAACAGAACAGAGCTGCACAAACTGTTTTTCAAACTGAGAGACGAATTTGGACAGACAATAGTCATCGTAACTCACGATGATAGCTTAGCCGGAATGTCAGACAGAAAACTGACAATGATAGATGGAATAATTCAATGAATTTCACTTGATTCGTATAACTTTAAACACACAAACATGCATCGTTTCAACCTGACAGTCACCGTTACCGAATACTCTTCGATCGAAGAACTGGACAAACAGTACCGGGACTTGGTAAAATCGGCATACG
>JAISDK010000303.1 GCA_031264875.1 Prevotellaceae bacterium | reverse complement strand
TTCGCTCGCAATGACGAACGGCGATGTGATTACATCTCACAAAACCATCCCGTGTGCAGTATAACAATGAATGGTGATTGGCAGGAAATGTCCAAAAATACAACAAATTTTTGGGCAGATGATACGAAAAATTCAAAGACGAAGGCAAAAAGTGGCTTTGCTGACATCATGCCTACTTTTCGCTAAAGTACCGCATCCCGCTGTTTTTCCGACACCGTATTGCGGGAAGCGGTATGAAGCGAAAAAGTAAGTTAAATGAAATTAACATTATAGCGCAAGTTCTCTGTTCGTGAACGGCGAATACTTCTGCAATATACTGGAAGAGACCGATTGCGGACTGATCCGGTCGATGTCTTAGGAAGATTTCGGCAGAAAAAGATAATACACGAAACGGCTATTTCGACAAGTAAAGTGTAACAAATTAGGAATAGAAAAAATATCTTCGTACAGTAAAAAACGACTTTAATATGGATAACCTGTGCAAGCGAAGAGCGGCACAAGGATAGCGTCAATTTTTTTCCATTAATCCTGTAAGGGGTTGAACTACTCCATAGTTCTGACAGGAAAGTTCGGCGTCTTATCCTGAGCTGCGTCTTCAGCTTGCAAGGAGTTATCTATTATTATACTTCATAACATTCATATAAGTCACAGTTCAGACGGTGATATATAAAGGAAAATAAATAAATAAAATTTTTAATATAATTAATAAAGTAAGTATGAAAACATATTTAATGACAGCCTTAATGGCTGTAATGACGTTTCTGGCAATCACAGGTTGCAGATCGTCCAAAGGAACATCTTCGGTTTCAGTAACCGATAAAAAAGAAATGTCCAAACAGCTTGATGTGCCGGCAGAAGTGGAAATTACCTTTCCCTGTTCGGGCATAGATTCCGATGAGGAATTTATTCGGGTAAGCGGTACGGGTACAAGCAAAGACCGTACTATGGCAAAAGACCGTGCATATCAGGGCGCTCTGGCTAATCTTGCCACAAAACTGGCAGGCGTAGCATCTTCGGAAAATCAAAGAGTGGGAGTCTCCACAAATGCTGATGCCGAGGAATTTCACGACAAAATGGTAGCTGTATCGAAAGTTATTTCCAGTGCAAATATTTCGGGCTACCGCACTTCCTGTGAAAAGTTCACGCAAACGCCGGGTACACTCGCCTACAACTGCTATGTAACCATAGAGTTTGGCAAGCAAAAAGTAGTACAGCAGCTTTATGACGCTTTGAGTAAGGATAAACTTATGAAAGCCGATTATGACTACGATCGCTACTTGAAAGAATTTAACAAGGACTTAAAGGAATATGAAGAGACTCATAAGTAACTTCATTATTTCGATTATTGTTGGCTGGTTGCTGTTTCCCTGTGCTGTTTCGGCGCAGGGAAACTTTCCCGACTGGACAGATCCGGACGCGAGGAGTATGCTCTAACGTATTACACCGATTTTGGAAGCGCTATGGCGCGAGCTTTCGGAAAACCAAAAAAGGTAGAACAGTAATAATCATGGAAGTCATTAACTAATAAACATCGACATAAAAATAATAATTGAAAATTTTTAAAACCTCCGGCGCAGGAGAATAAAGTCTGCAAAAACAAATATGAAAAAATGTATAATAATAGCAATTGCCTTGTTGGCAATAGGATATGGCAGTGCAAGCGCACAGGCCGTATGGGGCGGCAGGATCGGATTATCCCGCCCGACGGTATCATCTGAGGGATACAGTGTAAACGGGAAATTCGGCGTGGAGCTTGGTCCCGTTCTGTATTACACTTTGAAAGAGAATTTTTATCTCAATTCAGGGGCTATGTTCAGTCTCAAAGCGTTTGACTTTGGAGATGAATCTCTCAATATGTACTATATGGATATTCCCCTGTATGCAGGGTACAGTATCCCGGTTAATAAACTTTCGCTTTATGCTCAAGCAGGTCCTTTCATGGGTATTAAGCTTGCAGAAAGCGAGGAGAGTGGACTTAAGAACTTTAATGCAGGTCTGGGAATAATGGCAGGCATTAATCTCAAGAGATTCAAGGTAGAGCTTGGCTACCAGGCCGGACTGCTCAATGTTGTAGATGACGCTGATTTTTCGGCTCGACTTAGCTCTCTGTTTATTGGTGTAAGCTACGTGTTTTGATTATCGCCAAAAGTAGTTAATGATGAAAATAATCCACGGTTATCGTTGCCGGTAACCGTGGATTTTAAAATTTTTACGGATGAAACGCATGATATTTTTAATAAGCTTATTGCTGCTTGCTCAACATTTATTTGCACAGGAAGAAAAATTGCGTGTGGCGGTTTTCGATCCTACCTCGTCGGGCGCGGCTATTGACGAAGGCTCGAAAGTTGCCGTACGCGAGCTTGTCAGTTCCACGTTTGTCAACACAGGCAAATACAATATTGTAGAGCGTTCGTTGATCGAAAAGGTCATGAAGGAGCAGGAATTTTCCAATTCCGGCGTGGTGGACGACACCCAGGCCACCGAGATTGGCAAATTAGCCGGCGCACACAAGGTTGTAATTTCGGTGATCTCCCAGGTTGGTGGGCGCAATATGTTAAGTATTAAAGTGATTGATGTAAAGACCGCCACGATTGACCAGCAGAAAACAAAAATTGTCCATGCGAATGATCTCCTGGACGCCGTGGAGCCGTTGACGCTGGAACTGCTCGGCATGCCCGTCATTGTTAAGCCCCCGACATCTCCCAATTCTGGAACTGTTAAAGAAAAAACGCCCGACGTCAAACCCGTCGTCCCTTCGCCGCCGAACACTGCGAGCGAAGGCGACATCGTTCTGTACTTTGCAGGATTTTCTTCTAACAAGAATCTTGTTGCCAGGATTTTTGTTGATGGTACCCTGGTCGGAAACGGAACGCTCAGTCAAGGGTTTTCAGTCTCTTTTCCGGAAAGCCGCGCGGGCATATACAAGGTCAGGATCGAATGGTCGTCAATAGGGACGAAAACGTATGATCTTGACACGAGGGTCAAAAAGCGTTTCGAGTTTGAATATGTCAGAGGAGGCTTCGGCTACGAGTTTAGACTTAAGAAATAATAATCCTGTAAAACGCTTCATTCGGGTAACTGTCATGTGAACCGGAACGACAGTCGGGACGCCGATACAGGCTACTGCCGCATGGCTTTTCGCGGTCGAAGTTCGTCAGGCAGTAAGCGCTTCTATCCTGGCTTCCGCGTGGCGTGCAGTTCCGGGCAGGGTGCGATGCAACGATATGAAAAAGACACTGATTTTAATATTTACAATACTGAGCGTCAGCGCGGTATTTGGACAGGAGAAAAAGAAAGTAGTCCTGCCCGACAGGGGTAAAAGATACCCATCTTTGTCTAAAAGATACCCATCTTTTGCAAAAAGATACCCATCTTTTGCAAAAAGATACCCATCTTTGTCTAAAAGACACCCATCTTTTGCAAAAAGACACCCATCTTTTGCTGAAAGATACCCATCTTTTGCTGAAAGATACCCATCTTTGTCTAAAAGATACCCATCTTTTGCTGAAAGATACCCGCCTTTTGGCGAAAAGTACCCGCCTTTTGGCGATCCATTTGACTTTTTTCGATATTCGCAATCCAGTTCCTTTTGCGTATATAAATCAAATAGCTCTATACAAACAAGAATATGAATACAATATTAAACGATATTAAATTTGAAATAAGATGAAAACAATCATTAATCTCCTGGTAGTGCCGTCGGTTTGCATACTGTTTTCCTTTGCTGTTTCGGCACAGGGAACGGCTCCGGTCTGGCTCAATCCCGAAGTGCGGAATATGCAATATCCGCCTGAAACGTATTATACAGGCTATTCCGAGTGTTCAGCCGCAAACGGCGAAGGACAGGAAAAAGTCCTGAATCGCGCCAAGCAAACAGCAGTCGGCGAGCTGTCCGAAAGAGTGCGTGTAACGGTAAACACGCAGAAAAGCTCTATAGATGCAAGCATTAGCGGCAGCGATATCGAGGAACGGATACTTTCCGAATTTACTTCCACAATCAATACTGCTTCGCAAACGGAGATTGTCGGAAGTCAGGTACAAACCCACTATAACGCCAGAAGCAATACAGCTTATGCCTTTGCATACGTCAGCAAGGCCGGTCTTATTGACTATTACCGGAAACAGATCAATCTGGATCTGAACAGTGTAGATCTGGAGCTTGAAATTTCAATGCAGTTAATCGCGCTGGGGAAAAAGATAAGCGCATCGCAGAATTGCAGCGAAATCAGGGGCGTATTCGACAATATATTGAACTGTCAAAAAATACTGATCGCTGTCGGGGCGGATAAAGACGCTCTGCAGATTGAACGCAGTAAAAGTTTGCAGCAGCAAGTCAGCCAGCTGCTTCTCAGTCTCGAGCAAAGCACTTATGTCTATGTGGACTGTCGGTTCGAGCGTAAGGGGGGCGTTCACGACGCTTTCAGCAGCGACCCGGGAATTATCTGCGATATAGTGAAACAGGCTATCAGCGAAAACGACTGTAGCGTAACGGATAACAAAGCCGAAGCCGATTACGAACTTACGCTGATTGCTTCTACTACGCAGCGCAGCGACGGCACTGGAAACTCCTACGGAATAATCAGCTATTATGCCAATGTGAAAGGCACGCTTTACAATCGTATAGTGGAAAAGAAAACGGCTGACTTCATCATTCTTAATGATCCTGAAGCTTACGCGGCAGGCAAATCGCCCGAAGCGGCAGCCACCAAGGCTTTTAAGTTGCCTGCATTGAAAAACAGGATTCTGGAAAAGATATTACCGAAAATAAAAAATTAATAAATAATTACAAATAGTTTAAATTTAAAGAAAATGAGAAAAGTATTGATTTTACTCAGTTTATTAGCAACAGTGTATTTTCCTCTGTATGCGCAGGACGGCAACAAATTACGTGTAGCCATTTTTGACCCTTCTTCTTCAGGCACCACTATTGACGAAGGCACTAAGGTTGCAGTACGGGAACTGATAAGTTCCATTTTTGTAAATACCGGAAAATACAATATTGTAGAACGTTCCTTACTCGAAAAGGTGATGAAGGAACAGGAATTTTCCAACTCCGGAGCTGTAGATGACTCTCAAGCTACGGAAGTCGGAAAACTGGCGGGCGCCAATAAGGTTATACTTTCGGTGGTAACCTTAGTCGGCGGACGAAATATGCTAAGCATAAAAATAATAGACGTGCAGACTGCAACTATCGATCAGCAGAAAACGAGAATTATCAGTTCCAACGATTTGCTGGATACTGTTGAGCCGCTGACTGCTGAACTTCTGGGTGAAGAATTACCGGAATCTGCAAGAAGCACTTCAACCAATCATCGCACGCCAGTACAGGAGCAGACGCCAATTCCGGCAGTTATTAATAATAATGCCCGACAGTCTGTTGCAAAGACAACCGATGTGCTTTATGCCAGCAGAATGAAAGTTTTTTCAAACGGTCGCAAATTATCGCGGCTCGAAACAAGAAATGTGATGGCAAATACTAATGCATTAAGAATCTACAATTCGGGAGTGCGCGTGAGACGGGCTGGAAATGCTCTTCTGTGGACAGGTGTAGGCATCGCAGTAATAGGCGCATTAAGTATAGCTGGCGATGAAGATGAAGATTCTATGATAGGTTATCCGATTACGAGCCTTGGCATTGGCTCTATAGTTACCGGATGGGTTTTAAGAGGCGTTGGCAGAAGAAAGGTTGGTCATTCAGTAGAAATCTACAATCGCAGTAATCATACCTCAAATGTTGAGTTTGATCTTGGATTAACTCGCAATGGTATAGGACTTGTTGTAAATTTTTAGCGATTTACAATTTTCAACAGGTTGACTGTTTAAGCCTTCAATGGTGAAATTTTATAAATGAAATTACAAGCGTTTTAAATAAAAAAAATGAAAAAAGTATTGATTATACTAAGTTTACTTGCAACAGTGTATTTTCCTCTGTATGCGCAGGACAACAGCAAATTACGTGTAGCTATTTTTGATCCTTCTTCTTCAGGTACCAATATTGATGAGGATACTAAGGTTGCAGTGCGCGAGCTGATAAGTTCCATTTTTGTAAATACAGGAAAATACAATATTGTAGAACGTTCCTTACTCGAAAAAGTGATGAAGGAACAGGCATTTTCCAACTCCGGAGCTGTAGATGACTCTCAAGCTACGGAAGTCGGAAAACTGGCGGGCGCAAACAAGGTTATACTTTCGGTGGTAACCTTAGTCGGCGGACGAAATATGCTAAGCATAAAAATAATAGACGTGCAGACTGCAACTATCGATCAACAGAAAACGAGAAGTATCAGTTCTAACGATTTGCTGGATACTGTCGAGCCGCTGACTGCTGAACTTCTGGGTGAAGAAATACCGGAATCTGCAATAAGTATAACCGACAAAAACACGCCAGCCCAGAACACGCCAATTCCGACAGTCAATAATCAACAGCCTGTTGCAAAAACGGTCGATCTGTTTTATGCCGGCAAAATGAAAGTTTTTTCAGACGGTTTCAAATTATCGCGGAGCGAAATACGGAACGTAATGGCAAATACCAATGCATTAAGGTACTACAATTCGGGAGTGCGCAAAAGACGGACTGGAAATGTTCTTCTAGGGACAGGCATAGGCATAGCAATATTCGGCGGATTTTACAGTATGGCAGAAATTACCAATGGCGAGGAAGTTCCCATGGTGGGTTATACGATTGCGGGCATTGGTATCAGCTCTTTCATTACCGGATTGATCTTAAAAAGCAAAGGCAAAAAACTGGTTCGTCGATCAGTAGAAATGTACAATAGCAGTAATCACACCTCAAATGTTGAATTTAATGTTGGATTAACTCGCAATGGTATAGGACTTGTTGTAAACTTTTAGAGGTTTACAATTTTCAGCAGGCAGACGACTGTTTATACTGCGCACGGGATGGTTTTGTGAGATGTAATCACATCGCCGCTCGTCATTGCGAATTTTCGTTTCGTGCCGCAACTAAGAGCGAAATGACGCTTAACAAGGGCGAACACACAGGTTCGCCCCTACGATGGACTGGAACCGGCATCTGCGTTGTGATATTATTGATAAC
>JAISDK010000244.1 GCA_031264875.1 Prevotellaceae bacterium | reverse complement strand
ACCCCAAGCCCCCCCCCCCTCCCCCCCGTAAGCCCCCCAACCCCCCCCCCACCCCCCTCCCCCCACAACCCCCCCCGGGGGGGGGGGGTAGAAATAAACACTTTTTCTCCGGACAATTTTCCGGACATTATGGGTAATATGTTTAAGCAGTTACGCATTTAGTTTAAAAAAAACAGTTATTAAATTCGGGCGCAAAAGTAATAATTTTTGTTTTATACCGGCAAAATTTAAACGAAATCTCTTTCAGCGATGTGTCGAAAATGGTTTTCTCTGGGGCAAAGCAGTTAGAATGTGAGAAAAAATCGTAGCTTTGCAGTCCGAAAAATAATTTGAAAATGAAGGAAACAATACAGCTGTTAAGCATATTAGAAGCAAGCAAGTGGGCGAGCGATTACATTGGCAAAAATGTAACTGTCTCGAACATTTCCTATTTAATACAATACGGATTAGTACGGAAAATTGGCGAGAACGGCTCTACGCAAGTGCTGCAATCTGAATTAAAGGACTATTACAAAAAATATCTGACTTCGCGGGAAAATTATTTTAAGGAACAGCTTGGCGAGGACTTGAACTGGGCCTTGTCGTTTGAGCAATATAAGGAGGCGGAAACCACAAAGCATGTTCATCGCTTACACCCTTATAAAGGCAAATTTATTCCGCAACTTGTTGAATATTTTCTTGATGACCACATTGATAAGTTTAAAACTCAAGCCTGCTTTACAAAAGGAGATATTGTGCTCGACCCTTTTTCGGGCAGTGGCACCACGATGGTGCAAGCGTGTGAATTGGGAATGTACGCTGTTGGCATTGATGTGTCGGTTTTCAACTCTTTGATTGCAAATTGCAAAGTAGCAAAATACGATATTGCCGATTTGAGAAACGAAATTGACAGGATTACAAAACTGCTTGAAAATTTTATTAAAAACTCTAATGCAGTTGAATTTGAGGAAAAACTGCTGATTGAGTTAAATAGCTTCAACAATAAATATTTTCCTGTGCCCGATTACAAATATCGCCTGCGAAACGGCGAAATCAACGAAAAACAGTACGGTACAGAAAAAGAAAAAGACTTCCTGCCAATTTATCAAAATCTTGTAAATAAATATAATATAAAACTTAAGCAAAATAGCAGCGAAACCTTTTTAGACAAATGGTATTCGGCTCATATTCGCGAAGAAATTGATTTTGTTTTTTCGGAAATAAAAAAAATACAAAATATTGATACCAAGAAAATTGTAAGCATTATTCTAAGTCGAACAATCCGCAGCTGCAGAGCAACAACTCATGCCGACTTGGCTACGCTAATTGATCCGATTACAACGACTTACTATTGCAGCAAGCACGGCAAAATGTGCAAGCCGCTGTTTTCAATTTTAAAATGGTGGAAAACCTATTCAAAAGATACTGTAAACCGGATTTTACAGTTCGACAAGTTAAAGTCGGATACCTGTCAGCTTTGTTTGACGGGAGACAGTCGCACGATTGATGTTTTTGAGCAGGTAGGAAAGAGAAATGCTGACTTTGGAAAGTTGCTTGAAAAACAAAAAATTAAGGGCATTTTTTCCTCGCCGCCATACGTTGGTTTAATTGACTATCACGAGCAGCACGCTTATGCTTATGATTTGTTCGGTTTTGAAAGAAAAGACGGGCTGGAAATTGGACCGCTTTTTAAAGGACAGAAAAAAGACGCACAGGCAAATTACATTCAGGGAATTTCGGATGTGCTGAATAACTGCAAACGCTTTTTGGCAAATGATTATGATATTTTTCTCGTGGCAAACGACAAATTCAATATGTACCCTGCAATCGCCGAAAATGCAAATATGCAAATTGTAAACCGTTTTAACCGTCCCGTTCTCAACCGTTCAGAAAAAGATAAGGCAGCGTACTCGGAAACTGTATTTCATTTAAAATCCAAATAATTATGGCGCTTACAAGCACTCAAAAAACTCAAATTCAGCAAACCATTGCAAGCTGCCTGCGTAATAAGTTTCAAAATTACGAGGCGAAAGACAATTTTATGCCGTTTCATTTTCGCCTTTTAGGTAAAGACAGACTGGCTTTGTATTCTTTTATGCAATCGTTGCTTACAACTTTTGGTACTTCTATTTTTGAGCCTGTTGCAGCGGCTTTGGCGAAAACTCAATTTGTCAGAGTTGAAACTCAGTATGTCGTTGGGAACTCTATTTTTAGCGATTGCCAGCAAAAAGTGCAGTCAATAATCAACCAGCTTACTGTCAATCCGAAACCAGATAAAAAAGAAGAATTAGAGCTTTTGAAACAGGCGTTGTCGGGCAATATAAACAAACTGAAACCTGCAAAAGTAGATTTGTTTGTCGAAAACGCAGACCGCGAACAATTTATGTTTGACTTAAAAACTGCAAAGCCAAACAAGGGCGACTTTCAAAAGTACAAGCAAACTTTGCTCGAATGGGCTGGGATTGCTTACACAGAGGATAAAAACGCAAAAATCCACACTTTGATTGCAATTCCGTATAACCCATACGAGCCACAGCCATATCAATTTTGGACATTGGCAGGAATGCTCGATTTAAAGGAAGAATTGATGGTCGCAGAAAGGTTTTGGGATTTTCTTGGAGGAAATGGCGCTTACAATGAATTACTTGATTGTTTTGAGCAGGCAGGAATTGAATTACGGCCTGAAATTGACGAGTATTTTGCAAAATTCAATAAATAACGTTACGCAGGAAACCTTGCTGTCGCAAAATCAATGTCCAATACATCCGACAGTATCGTAAAGTAGAAGATAATCTAAAAGAATACATAATACATTCAATGTCGATAACCCGAACTGCGCTACAGCCCTGAGTGGGTATAAAATAACCGGTTTACGTTCTTTCAGGGATTGGGGTTTGGGAGAGACGGGATTGTATGTACATAGTGTCTGTTCTAAAACTCACAATATCCAAGCAAAGCAATCTCAACTACGAATCGTCATTGCAAACGAAATGAAGCAATCCAGAAATCTCCGGATTGCTTCACTTCGTTTATAATGACGACTATACGACTGTTTTCAGACAATATAATAGTTTTCGGGCAGACACTGATTATACTCAGTATTCTTCCGACTTATTAGGAAAGTCGCCCGATTTCACATCTTTAATATAGTTAGAAAAAGCCTCCATCATATTTTCGCGCAGGTTGGCATATCTTCTCAGAAATCGTGGTGAAAAGCTCTTGTTCAGTCCCAGCATGTCATGAGACACAAGTACCTGACCGTCCACGCCGCCGCCGGCTCCGATTCCGATTACGGGGATGGCAAGTTCGCCGGCAACTGTTGCGCCCAGATGAGCGGGTATTTTTTCGAGAAGCAGCGCAAAGCATCCTTCATTTTCCAGAAGGTGAGCGTCTTTGACGAGTTTCGAGGCTTCCTTTTCGTCTTTAGCCCTTACTGCCCACGTGCCGTATTTGTGTATCGACTGGGGCATAAGACCGAGGTGTCCCATCACGGGGATTCCTGCGGAGAGGATCCGTTTTACGGAGTCGATAATTTCCTCGCCTCCTTCCAGTTTGACTGCATCGGCAGAGCTTTCCTTCATTATCCGTATTGCCGACGAAAGGGCTTTCTTTGAATTTCCCTGATAGGAACCGAATGGCATATCGACAATGATCATCGGGTTCTGTATGGCTCTTACAACCGACTGCGCATGGTAGATCATCTGGTCAAGAGTCATGGGGACAGTTGTTTCGTGTCCCGCCATCACATTCGATGCCGAATCGCCGACCAGCACGATGTCAATGCCGGCAACCTCGTCGATTATACTCGCCATGGTATAGTCATATACGGTGAGCATGGCGATTTTTTCGCCTTTTTGCTTCATTTCGCCAAGCTTGTGGGTAGTTATCACCCTGTTTTTTCCTGTTACCGACATTACTGAAGAAGTTTTTTAACCGTATCTGCTATAATTTTCCCGTCGGCTTTACCGGCAAGCTGGGCGGAGGCTGCGGCCATGACTTTTCCCATGTCTTTGATGCAGCTGGCGCCAGTAGTGGCAATAATGGACTTTATTGCCGATTCGATTTCCGGAAGACTGAGCTGCTTCGGCAGAAATTCCTCGATAATTACGGCTTCCGCCAATTCCTTTTCGGCCAGTTCCGAGCGTTTGTTGCTGACATAGATTTCCGCTGCTTCGTGCCTCTGCTTTACCAGTTTCTGCAATATTTTTATTTCGGCAGCCTCGTTGAAATCCTTTGCGTTTTCCGAAGTTTTTACAAGCAGAATCGCTGCCTTTACGGCTCTCAGCGATTCGAGACGGATTTTATCTTTAGCCAGCATCGCTGCCTTGATTCCGTCATTTATTTTCTGTTCTAACGACATAGTAATTAGTATTTATATTTAAAATATTATTTGTCACAGCAGTGTTGTACCCGCGCATCGTTTTGATATGTCGGGAAGAACGGCGAGGATGGTTTTCTCGAAATTATCCTCGTCCTGCGATATCCGTCTGGCGGCGCATATAACTGCTCCCGACAGCACGTCTATAATCAGTCCTTCGGCTATTGCAACTTCCCCAACCGTTTCCTCCGCATCCTCGTTTTTTACTTCAAGGGTCATATCTGCACAGTATCCGGATTCGTCGTCGTAAGTGTTCGATTCCAGCCTTACCGATACCACTTTTATTTCCGGATTCCTTTCTTTCAGGAAAGAGAGCAGGTTGTTTAACTGGTTCTGAAAAATCGTTCCGGTGTCGGCGCTTGCAACGAGAATGTTTACGTTGAGGCAGGCATATTCCCAGATATCGCCTGTTTTCTGAATCTCGGTGACTTTGTCGGCATACTGCTCGAGGGTCACGGCGCCGGGTATTTCGTTTTTCAGCTGTTTTGCCTTTTCGATGGAGCCTTCGATTCCCTTTTCGCCGGGCGTAAGCACCACTATTGCATCCAGCGCCCTTATCAGACTGATATGCTTTTTGCTCACCGTATCCGGCACGGTCATCACGAGCCGGTATCCCTTGCGCTGGATGATCCAGGCAAGACCTACGCCCGACTTGTAGCAGGGTTCTATCAGCACGGTATTGCGGCGGTCTATCAGACCTTCTTTTTCGGCATGCTCGATGATGGCCACCACAATGCGGTCGAAATTGGGAATGATTGTCCTTTTTGAAAACGAATCCTTGTCGGACGGGTTAAACGCATCGACCTTTACCAGCAAATCGGTCTGAAGCTCATACATTTTCATGTAGCTGCTCAATCTCAGCAGCGGAGTATGTTTTGCGAGTTCAACGTCTGTAAGTTTACTGTAAAATGTTGACATTTGCCTGATGTTTAATTATCACTTAAATCGCGGGCAAATGTATGAACAATTTTTGAATCTAAAATAAACGTGTAAATTTGCGATGCAAACCGTTTATGTTTTTAAAGTATTGAAATAATGAAAACAAAGGAAGATATTGTTGATAACTGGCTGCCGAGATATACCGGCTGCCCGCTCGATAAATTCGGCAAGTACATACTGCTGACTAACTTCAAGAGATATTTGAATCTGTTTACCAAGTGGAACGGCGTATCTGTTGCCGATGAAAATGCCAACATGCCCTGCGCTACTGCCGACGGAATTACTATGATTAATTTCGGCATGGGAAGCCCGAATGCAGCTATAATCATGGATCTGCTGTCGGCAATCGAGCCTAAAGCGGTGCTTTTTCTCGGAAAATGCGGAGCGCTGAAGAATAAAAACAGTCTGGGCGACATGATTCTGCCCATTGCCGCGATCAGGGGCGACGGAACGTCCAACGACTATCTCCCGCCGGAGGTTCCAGCCCTGCCGGCATTTAGCCTCCAAAGAGCTGTTTCTTCGGCGGTAAGGGATATGGGTCTCGACTACTGGACGGGAACTGTCTATACTACCAACCGCCGCGTCTGGGAACATGACGGGGATTTCCGGGAATACCTGAAAGCTATTCGCTGTCTGGCAATTGACATGGAAACGGCTACGATTTTTACTGTTGGCTTTGCCAATAACATCAGCACGGGCGCCCTGCTGCTGGCTTCCGACATGCCAATGGTATCCACGGGAATCAAAACTGCTGAAAGCGACAGGGAAGTGACGGAAAAATTTGTTGATACCCATGTTAAAATCGGTATCGAGGCCCTTACGCTTATTAAACATGACGACAGATCAATTAAACATTTAAGATTTTAAATATTATGCATATAGCAATAGCCGGAAACATCGGCAGCGGGAAAACAACCCTTGCCGCGCTGCTCGCCCGACATTATGGCTGGGACGTGCTGTACGACGACGAGGAAGGAAATCCTTATCTTGCCGACTTTTACGAAGATATGAGACAGTGGTCGTTCAATCTGCAGATATACTTTTTACGCAGACGCTATCAGAATATTCTGGACATTCAAAAAAGCAACAGGCCGGTCATACAGGATCGTACTATCTATGAAGATGCCTGTATCTTTGCCCCGAATCTAATCGGCATGGGCCTTATGTCGCCAAGAGATTTTGAAACCTACAAATCACTGTACGACCTGATGATGACGCTGGTATCGCCTCCGACGCTGCTGATATATCTGAAAGCCTCCGTACCAACTCTTGTCAGGCAAATTCAAAAGAGAGGACGCGAATACGAAAGCAGCATACGCATCGACTATCTGCAAAGTCTGAACGACAAATATGATAGATGGATAGAAAGCTACGAACATAAACTTATGACCGTGAATGTGGATTATGTCAATTTCCCGGATAATTCCGAAGACCTTAGCTTAGTTATAGATAAAATCAATGCTCAGGTGAACGGACTGTTCTGAATAATGATTAATGAATAATGATTAACGATTATACTTCGCGCAGGATAGTTTGGTGAATTGCGTCACCATTGCAGTTAAACTCCGGAAAGAGTTCCAAAATAATTTCAACCCTCGCTCGGCGTAGTCTGGAGACTAC
>JAISDK010000222.1 GCA_031264875.1 Prevotellaceae bacterium | reverse complement strand
GTACATCGTCGATGTATCGGGCGGTACATCGTCGATGTATCGGGCGGTACATCGTCGATGTATCGGGCGGTACATCGTCGATGTAATCAGGCGGTAACGAAGCTATACTCACCCTCGTTAGGAAACAGGGTGAAAGACAGAGGCTTCCTTCGCTCGGCGTAGTCTGGAGACTACGCCGAGCGAGGGGAATTGTTGTGAAATAAATTGACTGTTTTCTTAATCTCTTGTGATAAAATATTGCCGTCAGCTTTAGCTGACGGAACTTTTTGCACATCTTGCATTTTCTTATCCGTCAGCTAAAGCTGACGGCAATACTAAAGCTGATGGCAATACAATCGCTTATTATTGTTGTTTGTCATTCAGTCAGTTTATTTCTCGACAATTACTGGTGTTCGTTATCGGATGGAAAATCTTTTCTATTGATATATAAGCCCTATCGTGCTATTCTTATCCCGAACTCAGGTTAATAGTTAGTGATTAATGATTAATGATTAATGATTAATGATTAATGATTAATGGTTAATGATTAATGATTAATGATTAATCATTAATGATTAATCATTAACCATTAATCATTAATCATTGGTTCTGTTTTTCACATAATTTCTCCAGCGTTCTATTACAGTTTCCAAATCAGCCGGCAGCTTTGATTCGAAAATCATATCCCTGTCCGTAGCGGGATGTCGAAATCCAAGGAGGGCGGCATGTAAAGCCTGACGCGGAAGGATAGCAAAACAGTTTTCCACAAACTGCTTATATTTCGAAAATGTTGTACCTCTAAGTATTATGTCGCCGCCATAACGCTCGTCATTAAACAGCGGATGCCCGATATACGACATGTGTACACGAATCTGGTGAGTTCGTCCTGTTTCCAGACGGCACTCTATCAGTGTCACATAACCAAACTCTTCGATAACCCGGTAATGTGTTATGGCATGTTTTGCGTTCTCGTTTTCATTTTCCTTGAACACCGCCATTTTCATTCTGTCCTGCAGGCTGCGTCCCATAAAAGTATCGACAGTACCCTCTTTTTCATCGAACGATCCCCAAACCAGCGCTATGTACTTGCGTTTGGTAGAATGGTAAAAAAACTGCTTTGCCAGTTTGGCATTTGCAGTCAGGTTTTTCGCAACGACCAGCAGTCCCGACGTATTTTTATCTATTCTGTGAACCAGCAGTCCTCCCGTTTCATCATCTTCTATCAAAGCATGTTTACCCTGCTGTTCCAGATGATACAGAAGAGCGTTTACCAGCGTTCCGCAGTAATTTCCATGACCCGGATGCACAACCATTCCCGCCTCCTTGTCAACAACTATAACATCATCGTCTTCATACACTATGTTTAAAGGGATATTTTCTGCAACAAGCTCCATTCCCCGTCTCCTGAAGGGCATCACGATAGATATGTCGTCCAAAGGCTTAACCCTGTAGCTTGACTTGACGGGCTCGCCGTTTACCAGGATAAAATCAGCGTTGGCGGCAGCCTGAATCCTGTTTCTCGACGCATTTTCAATCCTGTTTGTCACAAACCTGTCAATCCTCAACGGAGTCTGTCCCTTATCAACATTAAAGTGAAAATGCTCATACATCTCGCCCGGTTCCTCAGCGCCGTTTCCTATTAATTTATCATTTTCCGCGTCCATAAATAATTTCTGTTTCGTATATTAAACAATCTTATTTTCAGGTATTAATTTTACTCTAATTTTTCACAAATGTATGCGAAAATTTTTAATTCCCGCACGCGCCTGTAAAAACCGCAGCCGGACAGTCAGTGCATCGCCCCTGTCATAGCCTGATTACTACCGCTTTTTAAGACCAAAACATGAGTGAGTGAGTAAATAAGATAAAAAGTATTTATTTCCGCTATTTTTTAAGCGATTGTATTGCCGTCAGCTTTAGCTGACGGATAAGAAAATGCAGGACAAAAGCCCAAAGACAAGATGTGCAAAAAGTTCCGTCAGCTAAAGCTGACGGCAATACAATTGATCATTATTGTAATTTACAGCAGTACAGACAATTTATAACCCGACAGCATTAACAGTTGTATATTACCAAAGTGCGTTGTGCGATACAATTGCGTGGTTGTCAATTACCCTGACCGCTATCGTTTACTTTGCAAACGGTTTTAAACTTGACTGGATTTAATATAAGTCTTTATTTAAGACGATTAACCGGACAGGAATAAGTGAAATAAACAATTTTAATGTTGATGTATGGACAATGAAAAAGTAAAGGTACTGTTTTTGGGTATGGGATATATCGGCTTGCCAACTGCCGCCTTTGCAGCGAGCAGGAAGATAAAAGTAACGGGGTTTGATATAAATCCGCATGTTGTTGAAACTGTCAATCGGGGAGAAATTCACATAGTTGAGCCTGAACTGGATTCGATGGTCAGGCAGGCTGTGAACAGCGGATATTTACTGGCGACAGGCCAGCCGGTCGAAGCGGACGTTTATGTAGTTGTTGTGCCGACGCCCTTTAAGCAGGACAGGCTGCCGGACATATCGCATGTGGAAGCTGCAACCCGCTCGGTTATACCCCTGTTGAAACCCGGCGACCTTTTTATTATCGAATCGACTTCGCCGGTGATGACTACCGAAAAAATGGCGGACATGATATTCGGGGAACGTCCCGAACTGAAGGACAGAATATATGTTGCCTACTGTCCCGAACGTGTACTGCCGGGTAATGTGATTTACGAACTTGAACATAACGACCGGGTTATCGGCGGCATAAACAGCGAATCGACAGCTATGGCCTGCGAATTTTATTCCATGTTTGTAAAAGGCAAGCTGCATGAAACCAATGCCCGGACGGCCGAAATGTGCAAGCTGGTCGAAAATTCCTCGCGCGATGTTCAAATCGCTTTTGCCAACGAGCTGTCGCTGATGTGCGACAGGGCGGAGATTGATGTCTGGGAGTTAATCAGGCTGGCCAACAGGCATCCGCGCGTCAATATCCTTCAGCCCGGATGCGGAGTCGGAGGTCACTGCATAGCGGTTGATCCGTGGTTCATCGTTGCCGAATATCCCGAACATGCCAAAGTGATTCGTCAGGCGCGCGAAGTCAATGACCGCAAAGCCGAATGGTGCGTATCGAAAATACTCGACGCCTGTGCCGGCTTCGAAACCGTGAATCACACCCGTCCCGTAGTTGCATGCATGGGTCTGGCGTTCAAGGCCGATATTGACGACATGCGCGAATCGCCCGCCCGGTATATCAGCCTCAGGATTATGTCCGAATTCAAGGGCGAGGCGCTGCTTGTGGAACCGAATATTGCCGGGGATGAAACTTTAACGCCATACGACGAGGCCTACCGAAGAGCCGACATCGTGGTGTGGCTGGTGAAGCACAGGGAGTTTTTATTGCTCGAGCAGGATAACGGCAAGATTGAAATGGATTTTTGCGGATTAAGAAAAATGCCGGTATGAAAACAATGCTATTCGTGTTCGGCACCCGTCCCGAAGCCATAAAAATGGCTCCCCTGATAAAGGAATTTCAAAAGCACGGCGACAGTTACATCACGAAAGTCTGTGTCACGGCACAGCACAGGCAGATGCTCGACCGGGCGCTGGAGATTTTCAAAATCGTTCCCGACTATGACCTTGATATAATGTCGCCAAATCAGGACCTGTATGACATTACGTCAAAAGTGCTGTCGGGAATGCGCTATGTTTTAAACGACTGTCAGCCCGACACTGTCTTTGTTCACGGGGATACCACCACTGCCATGGCTACTGCTGTGGCCGCCTTCTACCTGCATGTGAAAATCGCCCATGTCGAAGCCGGATTGAGAACGTACAACATGCAGTCGCCATGGCCCGAAGAAATGAACCGTCAGCTGACCGACAGGCTGTGCAACTACCATTTCGCCCCGACCGAACTGTCCAGAAACAATCTCCTGAGCGAAAACATTGATGCAGGCACCGTATTCGTAACCGGAAATACGGTTATCGACGCCCTGCTGATGGCCGACAGGATTATGCGTACCGAATCGGGACTGAGGCGCGAAATGGAAACCGAACTCCGGATGAAAGGCTATAAACTCGACAAGGGCAAGAAATATATCATAGTCACCGGACACCGGAGGGAAAACTTTGGAGACGGGTTTATGAATATCTGCAAGGCTCTGAAGGAAATTGCCTTGTTGAATACGGATATCGACATTGTCTATCCCGTCCACCTGAACCCCAATGTACAGAAACCGGTGTACGAACTGTTGGCGGATACTGCCAATATCCACCTGATTCCCCCGATAGACTACTTGCCTTTCGTGTATCTGATGCAACATTCCTGCCTGATTCTCACCGACAGCGGCGGAATACAGGAGGAGGCGCCTTCGCTGGGAAAACCGGTGCTGGTGATGCGCAACACTACCGAGCGTCCGGAAGCTGTCGAGGCCGGAACAGTGAAACTTGTCGGTACCGATACGGCCAAGATTGTGGAAAATGTCAATGTGCTGCTGTCCGACAGCGCTGCTTACAGCCGTATGGCGCAGGCTCATAATCCTTACGGCGACGGAAAGGCTTGTGAACGTATCGTGCAGATTCTGTCAAGGTAGAAAGGGTGTAAAGTAATTGGCTATTTCATGCCATTTCAGGGCTATTGCCTATAAGTCTTAAGGACTTTAAAGTCTTTAAAGACTTTAAAGTCCTTAAAATTAAAATACTTATAAGCAATAGTATGGCTTAAATTGACGGCACTGGTCTGGAGACTACGCCGTGCGAGGTGATTATATGTCAATCAGCGATCAGAAATGCAGTATCCTGAATTTATTGTATTTCTCTGCTTATTTTTTCTATCTGCAATTTACTTTCAGGCAGATCATTCGTTATAATATCCCAAATTATTCCATAATCAATGCCAAAATAAGCATGTGAAATACGGTTGCGCAGAGAATACATTTCATTCCACGGTACATCAGGATACTGTTCCTTTATGTTGTCGGGAATATTTTTCGCCGCTTCGCCGATGATTTCGAAGTTGCGAATAACAGCATCCATGGTTTTATAATCCCGTTTGAAATCTGTAAAGTCGAAACCTTGCGTGTATTCAAAAATACGTTCAATAGCAGTAAGCATATCGTCAAAATACATCCGGTAAACACGTTGCTCTTTCATTGTTCAAATATATTGTACCTGACTTAAAATATAAGGTTTTATCTGCTCTTTCAAGGCATCGCGGGTAACAAGGTCAATTCTGCGTCCAAGCGTTTTTTCAAGATATGTTTCAAGCGAAAAGAACTTCCATCCTACAGGCCGCTCAAATTCCACTATAATATCTATATCACTGTTGTCGGTATATGTGCCATCGGCAAACGAACCAAACAGTCCAAGGTTTTTTACGGCATATTCCTTTTGCAGATATGGCTTTATTGCCTGCAATTTATTTATAACTTCACTTGTATTCATATCTAAGAACCCTGTTTTTCATCGAATTTCTTTTGCAGAATTTCTATCTTTTCACGCTCAATCTTGAGCATGCGCTCGTACAGTTCGATGATTTTATCTATCGGGTTGAATGAACAGTGGGCATAATGGTCGTGGTCGTAATGGTGAAAGTCCACTTTATCGTTGTTGGTAAAGCTGTTGATATAGTTGGCTGCTGCTTCATCGTTCATATTTTTGATAGCTTCGACGGGTACGTGCAATACGGATGCGATAGTTTCCAGTTGATCATCTTCAATGATTTCCTTCTGTTCGAGTTTCGACATCGCCTGCTGAGTAAGGTCGAGCGCTACGGCTATGGCTTCCTGTTTGATTCCAAGCATTTCGCGGAGACGTTTCACGTTACGTCCGTGGTGTATTCTGTATTCCGGCGTTTGTGTGTTCATATAATACCTTGTTAATATATTAATGTTCTGTAGATTTCTTTTGCAATATTTCTATCTTTTCACGCTCAATTTTGAGCATTCTTTCGTACAGTTCGGTTTTGTCGTTATATAATTCTATGATTTTGTCTATAGGATTAAACATCTGCAGGTAATCCGTTTTCTCACTGATATTGACATGACTGTCGTCCATTGTATCGCTGTCGATAAAACTGTTGATATAGTTTGTTGCCGTTTCGTCGCTCATGTTTTTGATAGCTGCCACGGGAACACGCAATACCGAAGCGATAATGTCCAGTTGAGTGTCTTCAATAATTTCTTTCTGTTCGAGTTTCGACATCGCCTGCTGAGTTAAATCGAGCGCTATGGCTATGGCCTCCTGCTTGATTCCAAGCATTTCGCGGAGACGTTTCACATTGCGTCCGTGGTGTACCCTGTATTCCGGCGTTTGTATTTTCATATAAATACCCTGTTAAAGTTAAATAACATTCGCTCGTATAAAGCGATTTTGTCGTTGCATAAGGTAATTTTGTCGTTGTGCAGTTCTATGATTTGGTCTATCGGGTATTCCGGCGGCTGTGTTTTCATTATTAATAACTTTATTCAATCAATTAATATATCAATATATTTTTACGGGTGCAAAGATATGTAAAAAATAATTGCAAAATATCACGGTTGTATGATACAATTTTTACGGTTGTGTGATACAGTCGCATGATTGTGAAATACTCCGTTATGTATTCGGTACTTTGCATCCTGTTTTATACGGACATATACATGCTTCTCATGGTATGTGCGCAATGATTCGATGTGGAAAGTCTCTGTTTAAGAGAAACATGTTGAATATGGCTGTTTCCTGACCTTTGATACCGTAAGGTCAGAAAGCGAAGCCGTGAGGAGAAACCGCCAAGTTGCAAATGAAGTTTTTTAACTATTTTTGCATCTTAAAATAAAAGATATGATAAACAGTAAATTATCTTTTTCGACAAACCTCTTTTGGGATGCGGATTTAACAGAATTAGACATGGAACAACATGCCAGATATATTGTAGGACGGGTGTTAGACTACGGTACATGGGATGATTGGAGATTGATACGCAGGTATTATGGGATGGACAAAATCAGGTCAATAGCGCTCGGCATAAGAAGTATGTTCCCCGAATCTCTGTCATTTATCGCAACAGTGACCCGTACTCCCGAAAATCAATTCAGATGCTACGAACAGATACACTCGAAAAATCAACACTGGATCTTCTAATACACTTGCAAAAGATGCCATTGTTTGAGAAC
>JAISDK010000189.1 GCA_031264875.1 Prevotellaceae bacterium | reverse complement strand
CGTCTCTACGTTTGTTTTTGAGGCTTTGCAAGGCAGAGCCTTGCTTTTAACACGACGTAGTCTGGAGACTACGCCGAGCGAAAGATTTTAATCGACAGCATTAATCCTTAAATTGACGGCATTGGGCAGAAACCCAATATAAAATATAGCCGGTGGTTTTAACCACCGGGTTTGAAAATTGCGACAATACAATTTGCGGGAGTTCAAGAGTTCTGAATGTGGGTTAGTACATAGCAAGTTTTTGCTCACGAGTTGTGCAATTTCGGAAAAACAAGAACGCAAACAATATCTATAACATATTGTTTGCGTTTTGTATTGTGATCCGGTTGGGATTCGAACCCAAGACCCACAGCTTAGAAGGCTGTTGCTCTATCCAACTGAGCTACCAGACCGTTGCTAAATGGCGGCGCAAAGGTACAATTCTATTTTATTATTCCAAACAGGCTGTTTGTGCTTATGGATGGAAGAAGCAGTAATCGCGTGTTTTGCAGATGAATATTTTGGACAAATTCTTTTCGTTATTATCTCCAGAGATAGCTCATGGTAATTCTGAATGTGTTGGATAGGGGAGAACTTATATTCGAGGTGGTTATCAGATACGAGCCGTCGAATCGGAAGGATTGATATGTCAATCCCGCTCCTAAGGTGAAGTAACTGCACTTATATCCGCGATTGTTCTCACTGTTGTGATAGCCTGCCCTCAGCATTGCCGATTGCATGAATGAGTATTCCAGACCGGCAGACCATGCAAAATCTCCTGCATAGTCAAACGATTTGCCTATTGCCTCGAATATTGTGATATTTTTTTCATAATACGGTGGAACGAGTAATTTATTTATGTCGAAAGACGCTGCTAAGGAGTTATTTTTATTCATAGAAATACTCCATGTGCTGCCAAGTCGCCAGTTCATAGGAAGAAATACCTCCTTGTCTCCCGAAAGTTTCATTTTTGTTCCCAGGTTTGAGATGCATGTTCCGAAAGACAGATTTGTTTCTGTTCCAAGGGCATCAACGGGTTTTGTGTAGAAAAAAGCCACATCGCCGGCAAATGCCGGCGACGGTCTCAGTACTCCGCCGCTCGAAGAACCGATAGATTCTACTTTTATACCATTTGCATACCGCAGTGTTATTCCTCCCGACAGATGTTTACCCAGGCGGCGGGAGTAGGAAACATCCATGGCATATTCGCCCGACATGATTGCTCCTGTGTATGTTCCATCGGATGTGTAGAGATCTATTCCTCCTGTGGACAGAAACAGTGCGGAGATGCCTATTGCACTGTTGTCGAAACGCATGTATCCCGATAGGAATCCCATGTTCATTCCCTTGACTATTTTGCTCAGCCAGGGTGTGTACGACAATGATACTCCGCGCGACTGTCGGGAGAAAACGTATTTGGCTGCATTCCACCTTTGCGAGATAGCATCGGGAGCAGTGGCGGCGCCGATATCACCGATGCCCGACGAGCGGGCATCAGGCGCTATGTCGAGAATGAAGAGTCCCAGCGACCTGTTTGTTTCCTGGGCATTGCATGTCGCGAGACTTGCGTGCAGCGATATTGCTATTAACAGTAATGATATTGTAACCGATCTATTCATCCCAATTGACCAGAATGCGTCCACAGTATTCGCATGGAATCAGTCGTTTTCCCATTTTTATATCGACTTGGCGCTGGGGTGGTATTTTGTTGAAGCAGCCTCCGCAGGCGTCACGTTTCACTTCGACTACTGCCAGACCGTTGCGTGCATTTTTGCGAAGCCTTTCGTAAGCGTTCAGCAGGCGGGGTTCTATGATTTGTTTGTATTCCATGGATTTTACTTCCAGAACCTTTTCTTCCTTTTCGGTGTTGGAAACGATTTTTTCTAATTCCTGTTTTTTTGCGACGAGGTCTTTTTTTCTTTCATCAAGCGATTTTTTGGCTTCTTTTTCCATGAGTTTCTTTTCGCTGATGAGGTTTTCGGCTTCTTTGATTTTCTTGTCGGACAGTTCTATTTCGAGACCCTGAAATTCTATTTCTTTGGCAAGGGATTCAAATTCCCGGTTGTTTCTGACGTTTTTTTGCTGTTCCTCGTACTTTTTGATAAGGCTGCGGGAGTTTTCGATGTCTAATTTTCTCTGGGAGATGATGCTTTCTGCTTTTTTTACTTCGACTTGTATGTTCGACATTCTTGTTTCAAAGCCGACAATGTCGTCCTCTAAAGTACGGACTTCATTTGGCAGTTCTCCTCTGAGGGTTCGTATGTTGTCGATTTCGGAATCGATTAGCTGGATTTCGTATAGCAGGTGTAGTTTCCGTTCTACGGGGTCGCTGGCTGATATGTGAGGTTTTGTTTTTAGTATTTGCTGCAGGAGTTCTGCTTTTCCGTCTGTTTTATTTTCTTCGGGGATCACTGCTGCAATCTTTTTTTCTACTTTTTTTGCCATATTTATATTCTTTATAACTAATTTGTTTATAATTAAAAATATTGCACGGGATTGAATATTCCGTGCGATAAATCCGCCGCAAAATTAGGGAATTTTTTATGAATGGTGTTAAAAAATATTTCGGCTGCAAAATATTCGCTTTCGAAGTGACCTGTGTCGGCAAGGATTATTTCGTTGTTGAAGTCTAAAAACTGGTGGTATTTGCAGTCTCCCGTGACAAAGATGTCGGCTCCGGCGGATATTGCGTTGCCGATGTATGTGGCGCCGGAGCCGCCACATACGGCTACTGTTTTTACTTTTTTGAACAGGCTGTTGTGCCGTATGACTTTTACGGGCAACACGCGTTTGATGTTTGCCAGAAATTCGGCTGCCTCAGTGTATTCCGGCAGGATGCCGATTGCTCCGATGCCGGCGTTTTCGTATTTGTTTTCAAGACGATAGATGTCGAAGGCGGGTTCTTCGTATGGGTGGTTGCTTTTCATGGCAGAAATGACTTGGGGTATGTTTTCTTTGCGGGCTATGGTTTCTATTTTTATTTCCGGTTCACTGTGCAGCGCGCCTTTTTTCCCGACGAAGGGAGTGGTGTTTTCTCCGCCTCTGAATGTCCCTGTACCTGTGGCGTTGTAGCTGCACGAATCGTAGTTGCCGATGTGTCCCGCTCCGGCATCGAACATAGCCTGACGTACCTTGGCGGAATGTGCGTTGGGAACAAATACTGCGATTTTGAAGAGCGCCTGCTCCATAGGCAACAGGATTTTTATGTTCGAAAGTCCCAGTTTTTCGGCAAGTACCGTGTTTATGCCGCCTCGTACGCTGTCGAGGTTAGTGTGGGCGGAGTACAGGGCGATGCTGTTGCGTATTGCCTTGATGATGATGCGCTCGGTGGCGTTTTTGCCGTTTATCTTTTTCAAGCCTCCGAATATTACGGGATGGTGCGATATGACGAGGTTGGCCTTTTTTTCTATTGCTTCGTCAATGACGTTTTCGGTTATGTCGAAGCACAGGAGGGCTGCATGTGCTTCTGTTTCGAGATGGCCGACTATCAGTCCCGAATTGTCGTAACTTTCCTGATAGCTTGGAGGTGCGAGTTTTTCCAGCTCCGATACGATGTCTTTTACTGTAATCATTGTTATATTGAGTTTTTTATTTCAAGCAGTTCCGTCATCACGGTTTCAAGACGGTTGATTATTTCCGCCTTGCGGAGTTCTCCATCTCTGTTGTCGATGATTCGCTGTTTAGCGCCGTCGATGGTCATTTTGTCTGTTTTAACGAGATGGTATATGATTTTGAATGTGTCGAGGTCTTTGGGGGTGAAGATTCTGTTGCCTTTTCCGTTTCTTAAGGGATTTATTATTCCTTCAAACCTGTCCGACCAGTATCTTATCGTTGAGATGTTTTCCCCGAACATTGCGGCTACTTCACTGATTGAGTATTGAATCTTGTCCACTTTCGGCTCTTTGTACGGCATATATAATTTTGCGTTTTAACTGCGCAAATGTACGAAATTTATGATTATACTACGCTCGTGGTAAAATAGTGAGATGAAAATGTAGCGATTCTTCGCGTCTTATGACGCCGAGGCGTCCGAGATCGATAATACCCCGAACAAGCGAAGTGCAGTTCGGGGTATAACAGGCTACTATCTGTCGGAACTGCATAGCAGTTCAACTCCTTGCGGATAGCCGCCAAGGGGATTACAGCATTTTCAATTGAATTTATGGCTGATTATCCGTATAATCTTCGATTCGGATTTGTCGAATCATATCGGTTTTACCGGCTTCCTGTTTAACAGAACACGATATCCGATATTTTTTACCGGCGATAGTCTTATACGTACCAATGAAAAACTTTGTGTCTCCCTGTCCGCCCTGGTGGTTTACAGTGAATTGTTTCGGTTTATTTTGGGTAAAAAAATCTTTCATCACCTGAACAGTTTGGGCTTTGCTGTACACATTACTTTTTCCAAACATATCACATTCGACCGTATTTGCCAGATAGGGAGATAATTCCGTAGCCTGAGCATTTTTAATGGCGTTTACAATTTCTTCACATTCAATTTTTTCCTGTCCTTGCACCATTGCAGGTATGGAAAACATCATAAAAGTAGCAATCAAAAAAAATCTCATTTCGTTACTGTTTAATTTAGACAAAATTAAAAAAATGTATCAACAATAATAATTATGTACACTTTTGGAAGGCAAAATTAGCAATTTCTTTTTCAAACAGTAAAGCCATGCATGTTTTTTACGAAATTTTAACGCTTTTTTTGCATATTAGCAATATTTCATACCTTTGCGCCGAAATTTTATACAACTACTGTATTTATAAAGAATAAAATATGTCCAAAAGATTTAGTTTAGAAGGGAAAACAGCATTCGTTACCGGAGCTTCCTATGGAATAGGAATGGCAATAGCGAAAGCTTTTCACAGCGAGGGCGCAACAATAGTGTTTAATGACATAAACGCCGACCTGGTTCAAAAGGGAATAGCCTCATACAAAGAGGCTGGAATCACCGTTCGCGGGTACGTGTGTGATGTTACAAGCGAAGAGGAAGTCACAGAAACAGTATCAAAAATCGCGTCAGAAGTTGGAACAGTTGATATTCTGGTGAATAATGCAGGTATAATAAAACGTATTCCCGTACTGAACATGGCGGCGGGTGAATTTCGCCAGGTGATTGACGTTGATCTTATTGGTCCGTTTATCGTATCCAAAGCCGTGGCTCCCGGAATGATAGAAAAAGGAGGAGGAAAGATAATCAATATCTGCTCGATGATGAGCGAGCTGGGCAGGGAAACCGTGTCGGCTTATGCGGCGGCAAAAGGCGGTTTGAAGATGCTGACAAAAAACCTTGCCTGTGAATGGGCTGAATACAACATTCAGGTAAACGGCATAGGACCAGGATACATAGCCACTCCACAGACAGCGCCTTTACGTGAAAAAGGGCATCCGTTCAATGAGTTTATAATTGCGAAAACGCCTGCAGCACGCTGGGGTACTACCGAAGACCTGGAGGGACCGGCTATATTTCTTGCTTCTTCGGCGTCGGACTTTGTAAACGGTCATATCCTTTACGTGGACGGAGGCATCCTTGCATACATAGGCAAACAACCGAAATAATCTGTAATTCAAATATATAAATTAAACATATATGGCAAGATATACAAGAATACAAGTGTGTCAGAAAATATTCGAAACAGGGATGCTTCCCATATTCTATCACAAGGATGTTGAGGTAATGCAGCATGCGTTGCACGCATGTTATTCAGCTGGCATTCAGGTTTTCGAATTTACTAATCGCGGCGATTTCGCCCATGAAATTTTTGCCCGGTTAGAGAAATGGGCAGCGGTGGAATGTCCCGGAATGATCTTAGGCGTTGGAACCATTGTCGATGCTCCTACAGCGGCGCTGTACATACAGTGCGGAGCCAATTTTGCAGTGGGACCCTCGTTGAATCCAGATGTCTTTAAAGTGTGCAATCGCAGACAGATAGCATACATTCCCGGATGCGGTTCGGTGAGTGAAATCGGTTATGCACAGGAACTGGGCGCTGAAATCGTAAAAATTTTTCCAGCCGGAAATGTCGGAGGCCCTTCGTTTGTTAAAAACATTAAAGCGCCAATGCCGTGGACAAGGGTTATGGTGACCGGAGGCGTCGAAACTACCGAAGAAAATCTCTCGCAATGGTTCAAAGCCGGAGTCGATTGTGTAGGAATAGGTTCATCACTGTTTCCGAAAGAAACGGTTGCGAGCGGCGACTGGGGCAAAATAACAGATATATGTAAAAATGTGTTATCAATAATAAATAAAATACGCAAATAAAAGCCTGTGAAAAATAATATGGGAAAGTTTAATGAGATAAATGAAAAAATAGGAAATTACAGGTGGACAATTTGTGCGCTTGTATTTTTTGCGACCACTATCAATTATTTGGACAGAAATGTGCTTGGGTTGCTGAAATCAACTCTCGAAGTCGAAATGCAATGGTCGGAAACAGACTTTTCGCATATCGTTATGGCATTTCAATTAGCGTATGCGCTGGGATTGCTGGGAATAGGCCGCGTTATTGATAAGACAGGCACAAAAGCAGGCTACTTTTTATCTCTGCTGGGATGGAGTATTGCCGCAATGGTGCATGGACTGGCACGCAACACATTTTCATTCGGCGCTGCAAGAGCTTTCCTCGGCGTTACTGAAGCCGGAAATTTTCCTGCTGCAAATAAGGCTATAGCTGAATGGTTTCCCAAGAAAGAACGGGCTTTTGCAACCGGCATATACAATTCCGGCGCAAACATTGGCTCCATTGTCGCTCCACTGTGCGTCCCCTGGATTGCAGTTAACTGGGGATGGGAATGGGCATTTGTCGCTACCGGAGCAATCGGGCTTGTGTGGCTTGCATTTTGGTGGTTTACCTACAAGTCTCCTGCCGAAAAATTGAAGGAAGGCAAATTAAAGCAGGCAGAATACGATTTTATTCACAGTGACCGCGATGAACAGCAGTCAAAAAACAGCGCGGCAGAACATGCCTCCAAACAAATAAAATGGATTAAATTACTTACATACCGACAGACATGGTCGTTTTTCTTTGGAAAGTTCCTGACAGACCCGGTCTGGTGGTTTTACTTGTTCTGGCTACCCGGCTTTCTCAATGGCGACAACAAAGCAAAACTTCTGGCGGCTTATCCAAACGGTTTGCCCGACGGCGTTTCCCTTGAAACAGCATTAAATGAAACAACAAAGTTTTCTAATATGTTTTCAAATTCGGAAATACTCGATAAGCTACAGGACGTCAGCCTAATAATATGGCCAGTGGCTGTTGCGGTGGTATATACAATATCCACCGTAGGAAGCGTGTTTGGCGGATGGTTACCCAAATATTTTGTAAACAGGGGAAAAACGGTATATACTGCGCGTATGACCTCCATGCTGATATATGCACTTCTGCCTCTCAGCGTTTTGGCAGCGCAGTATGTTGGTCAAATCAATACATGGTATGCAGTTTTGCTTATAGGTTTGGCATGTGCCGGACATCAGGCATGGTCTGCAAACATTTTCACTACCGTGTCGGACATGTTCCCCAAAAAAGCAGTTGCTTCCGTTACCGGAATAGGGGGCATGGCAGGAGCTTTCGGAGGCATGTTAATCGCATGGAGCGCAGGTCTTTTACTTGATCATTTCAAGCTGTTGAACCGGATAGAAACAGGATACGGAATTTTGTTTGCCGTGTGTGCGCTGGCATACATCGTTGCCTGGGTGGTGATGAAAATCCTGGTTCCGAAATTTAAAATTGTGACCGATTTATAAGTCCGGCACAGGAAACAGAACGGATTGTGGAGAGTATTGGCAAACAGGAAAAGAAATACATAAAATCATTAGCGTTAAAAAAATATCGGGACAGAGAGCGGCTTTTTACTGTTGAAGGCGAGAAATCCGTAGAGGAATTTCTCGCTTCTTCATTTAACGTCCACAAAGTTTATTACACAGGGGAATATGATTTCTCGAACAGACATCCGGATACTAAAAAAATCACCCTGATGGATATGCAGCAAATCAGCAATCTGAAAACGGCGTCTGCGGTTTTGGCCATCGTGGAAATTCCGTCGGCAGAAATAAAAGCGTTTCCCTGTAATGAATTGATACTGGCGCTGGATGATATTCAGGATCCCGGAAATCTTGGTACAATAATCCGGTTAGCCGACTGGTTTGGAATAAACCATATAGTATGCTCTCTTTTTACAGCCGATGCTTACGGGCCTAAAACAGTGCAGGCTACAATGGGATCGCTCACAAGGATAAATATTATTTACACCGATTTGTATCCGTTCCTTAAGTCGGCAAGCGGAGAAAATCACATATATGGAACTTTTCTCGAAGGAGAAAACATTTATGAAACAGAACTTTCCGAAAACGGGATAATCGTAATGGGAAACGAAGGCAAAGGAATTTCTCGGGAAATTGCCGGACTGATATCGCGGAAACTGCTGATTCCGGCTTTTGCACGCAACGCTGCCGAGTCGTTGAATGTTGCCATGGCTACGGCAATTACATGCAGTGAATTTAGAAGGAGAAATTATTGATGACAACTAATAGAATATCGGAAATATACATGCGCAGATGTCTGGAACTGGCATCATCAGCCGAGGGTTTAACATATCCCAACCCTATGGTAGGCGCTGTGCTAATATATGAGGACAGGATAATTGCCGAAGGCAAACATGCTTTTTACGGCGCTCCACATGCCGAACCGGATGCAATATCAAAAGTAAGCGATCCGGAGATATTGAAAAAGTGTACTTTATATGTAAATCTCGAACCTTGCTGCCATTTCGGGAAGACGCCGCCGTGTACCGAAAAAATAATATCTGCCGGTATTCCCCGCGTCGTTGTAGCAGCCCTGGATACGTCTTCAAAAGTCAACGGTAAAGGAATAAAGGCTCTCAATGAAGCCGGAATTGCAACCGTCACGGGAGTTCTGGAAGATGAAGCCCGACGGCTAAACAGTTTTTTTTACACGTATCACGAGAAAAAACGTCCGTATATCCTGCTGAAATGGGCGCAAACTCCCGACGGATTCATTGATTCCGACAGAAAAACACCCGAAATTCCTCCTGCAAGAATTTCGAACAGCCTGACACAAATAGTTGATCATCACTGGCGAAGCCAGTATCAGGCAATAATGGCAGGGACAAACACAATAGTTATGGACAATCCGAGCCTGACAAACCGCTGCTGGTATGGCAAAAATCCGTTGCGCATAACTGTTGACCGTCATGGAATACTGAATCATAAATATAACATATTCAATGATGAGGCAAAGTCGATTGTGTTTACTGAAAATTGCGGGGTAAATTATGGTAACAATGCGGAAACTGTACTGTGTACCGATTTAATGCAGATTATGGAAACATTGTATGACAGAAAAATACAGTCCCTGATTGTCGAAGGGGGAGCAACGCTGCTCGACAGTTTCATAAAACTCGGATTATGGGACGAAATAATAACATTTACAGGAGATTTCCTTCTGAAAAAAGGAGTAAAAGCCCCTGCTGTACCCGATAAATTTACGGCCTCGGAAACTTTACGCTCAAATATTATACGGCAACAGTTGAGAGATTAGCAACTCCTGACAGGGTAATGTTTTATGTCGAATGGCATGGATACGGCAACCTACATCATTTCAACTTCTTCGATACTGGAAACTGCCGCAGGGTACTGGACGTTTGACGATCCGAGCAATCTGTTTGCAGGAATTGTCGGAGAGGATTTGATACCCGTAAACGGAGGATATCCGGATAGTTATGAGGGGGAAAGAGGAGAGATTGCTGCCGCCGACGGACCAACCGCCGACAACGGAGCGATATATGTACCCATGCATAACTGGGTGAAATGTCTGCACGGCATAGCGCCCAATGGAGTAGATACGGCAAAGCGG
>JAISDK010000185.1 GCA_031264875.1 Prevotellaceae bacterium | reverse complement strand
AGTTGTACCTACATTTTCTTCACTTTCAACCGATATTGTCCCATCGGTAAGGTCCACGATTTTCTTGACATAGTTCAAACCCAGACCGAACCCTTTGACATCGTGGATATCGCCCGTATTGACGCGGAAAAACTGTTCAAAAACCCGCTCTTTGTTTTCGGGGCTTATTCCTATTCCGTTATCGGAAACGTAACACAGTATTTTGCCGTATTCGTTTCGTGTTCCTACAATTATTTTGGGCGCATCTTTCGAGTATTTCAGTGCATTGTCCAGCAAATTTGTTATAACGTTTACGAAATATGACTTGTCGGTAGATATTATATCCTTCGTTGCCCGCAGCTCGGATATAAGCGTCGCTTTCTTGTTCCGCAGCTGGAGTGTCATTAAATCGTCGGCTTCCTTTATAATTGCATGCAAGCTGACGTCCGACTTTTTAAGTACTATTGTCTGTCGCTCGAATACAGATGTTTGCAGTACTTTTTCAACCAGATAGCTCAACTGCTTGCTTTGTTCCTTTATCATACTTGACAGTCTTGGCACGTTTTTTGCCGTCTGTGGAATGTTTTCGTCTCCAAGCATTTGTGCCGCAAGCGATATTGAGGATATTGGAGTTTTCAGCTCGTGCGTTATGTTACTGATGAAATCGCCTTTGACTTCCGAGATTCTTTTCTGCCTGGCAATCACGTACATGGTATAGATGAACAGGGAAAGGATTACCACAATCAAAATAAATGCGCCAAATACCATAGGCCAGATACGAATGAGTACAATCAGTGTCTCTTCGGGAAAATACAAGTTCAGATAGTAGGTTTCCGAAAAACCTTCGGGGTCATTGGGAAACAGACGCTTTTTGTATATTTTCAACTTTGTATTGCCGTCATATCTGCTTGAACTCATTATTTTTCTGCCCGCACGGTCGGTTATCGCTATTTTAAATTTGTATTTAGAATTGAGACTGACTTCTTCAAGTTCACGAATTACCAGAGAATCAATTTGCTCCATCGTAACCCGCTGCTCTACGGGAATTTCAGACGTCAATAATCTTTTGTACGATTCCATAAAATACAGGTGTATCCTTTCAGCTGTAATGTTATCTTCCGTAATCTCTGACGATACTATCGAGTCCACTACCACATTCTGCTGCGAATTGATTCCGTTTGATATTTGAGTCATTGTTTCTGCATGCCATACTTTTGTAACTATGTTATTCAACAGCTCATTGACTTTACTGCCAATGTCATTTTGAATATTAGTAAAGACGCCAAAAATCCATATTGTTTGCGCTATAACCAGCCCTATGGATGCGAATAATATTATAACTGTAAGTATTCTGCGTTGCTTCTTAGTCATTTTTAATTTCTGTTTATAATACAAAAGTACTCGTTTTTATAATACGAAATACAACCTTTCCGTATTTTTTTTTCAAAATCACATATTTTGCCTCTTGTTAAACAAGTTTTCTTCTGTAAAGTTTATATTGCTAAAGTTGCTATTTGTCAATAATACCAATAAAATACATCATAAATAATAAATAAATTTTCACTTGCCGAAAGATTAAAAAAAAATAAATTGTTTCAGTAAAAATCCGCTTTTTTATACGTTTTGCAGACAAAATAACATCAAAAATGAAGTCTGCAACACAAAAAAGTATCAATTCGTCCCAATCATTCCATGCGATTTGCGGATATTTCGTATGTTGTGCCTTCCTGAACTATATCCGAACAGGGAAAAACATATTGCACTTCTTTCTGAAACTGGAAAAGCATGCTATTGTCGTATCGTGACGAAAAATGCCCTATCAATAAGCGTTTTACTCCAGCTTTCAAAGCTATCTCGCCTGCTTCTACAGTGGTACTGTGAGCGGTTTGATGGGCCATGTCCTGCATGTTGTTCAAAAAAGTCGCTTCATGATAAAGCAAATCAACGCCTTTGACAATTTCTGCTACCTTTTCGGAGTACATTGTATCCGAACAGAACGCATACGACCTTGGCGTATAGGGAATGTATGTAAGCTTCTCATTGGGAATTTCATTACCCGAAGCTGTTTTTAAATTTTCACCGTTTTTGATATGTACTATATCGGCTACCGAAATATTATATTTTGCTATAAATTCTTTGTGTATATTTCGTTGCGGCATTTTTTCTCTGAACAGGTAGCCACAGGCAGGTATGCGGTGTTTCAGGGGAACTGTTTCCACCGTCATACAGGAGTCTTCATATACAATTTCGTTGACATAGGTATTCACAGGGTGAAAAACAATATGATACGACATATTCTCTCCAAAATATTTCAAATGATTGTCCAGAATTTCCTTCAGATCATTATGTGCATATATATTGAGGTTTTCGGTTCGTCCCATCAGGTCTAAGGATGAGATAAGTCCGAATAATCCGAATATGTGGTCGCCGTGTAAATGACTTATGAATATGTCATTAAGTTTTGAATATTTTATATTTCCAAAACGTTTCAACTGCATTTGAGTACCTTCTCCACAATCTATCAGAAAAAAACGCTCATGTACATTGAGTACATGAGCGGTAGGAAATCTATTTTCTGTAGGCAATGCAGAACTGCTACCAAGAACGGTCAGCGAAAAAGTCATGCCGTAAATTTTTTATCCTTTAACTTCCGTATTTTCGATATTCTCGGCAACATTTTCGGCCTCTGCTATATTTGCGTCTGCTGTTGCTTCAATATCTTCAGTGCCTGCGTCTGCTGTTACAAGACGTTCAACGACGCTTTCGTTATCCTTTCGCATTTCTTCTTTCAATGCTGCAAATTCGGAAATGTCTCCCAATGTTGTTTTTTCGATTGACGAATTTAACCTTTTTATTGCCTTTTGAGTATTTGCTTCTTCCGAACGTTTTGTATTTGCTTCCGCTTCCTGTTTAGCTTCTTCGAAAATGCGCGTATGCGAAAGCATTATCTTTTTGTTGTTTTTGTTAAATTCTATAACCTTGAAAGGCAACTTTTCGTCGAGTTTGGCAGTAGTGCCGTCTTCCTTAACCAGCTGACGCGGAAGAACATTTCCTTCGACACCGTATGGCAGAGCAACAATAGCGCCTTTGTCCGAGAGTTCGATGATTGTACCTTCGTGAATGGAATCGGGCAAGAATATCGTTTCGAACACTTCCCATGGATTTTCTTCCAGCTGTTTGTGTCCCAAACTTAGACGGCGGTTTTCCATATCGATTTCCAGTACTACTACATCTATATCTGCTCCGATTGAAGTAAACTCGTTGGGGTGGCGTATTTTTTTTGTCCACGACAGGTCACTGATGTGGATAAGTCCGTCGACACCTTCTTCAATTTCTACAAACACGCCGAAATTGGTAAAGTTACGTACTTTTGCAACATGATGCGAACCAGTGGGGTATCTTGTTCCAACATTTTCCCACGGATCGGGGCGAAGCTGTTTGACGCCCAGCGACATTTTTCGCTCGTCCTTGTCCAGAGTGAGAATCACTGCTTCAACTTCGTCGTCGACTTTCATAAAGTCCTGAGCGCTTCTTAAATGCTGCGACCACGACATTTCCGAAACATGAATCAGTCCCTCGACACCCGGTGCGATTTCTATAAATGCGCCGTAATCAGCCATAACGACAACATGTCCTTTTATGACGTCGCCAACTTTAAGATTTGGATCGAGTGAATCCCATGGATGAGGAGTAAGCTGTTTGAGACCTAATGCGATACGTTTTTTAGAATCGTCGAAATCCAAGATAACGACATTGATTTTCTGGTCTATGGTAACGATTTCATCGGGATGATTAACCCGTCCCCATGAAAGGTCGGTGATATGGATAAGCCCGTCAACGCCTCCGAGGTCGATAAATACTCCGTAAGAAGTGATGTTTTTAACAGTGCCTTCCAGAACCTGTCCTTTTTCGAGTTTGGAGATAATTTCGGATTTTTGAGCTTCCAGTTCGGCTTCGATAAGCGCCTTGTGAGAAACGACAACATTACTGAATTCCTGAGTGATTTTTACAATTTTAAATTCCATGGTCTTACCCACAAACATTTCGTAATCTCTGATAGGTTTGACGTCAATTTGCGAACCGGGGAGAAATGCTTCTATGCCGAAGACGTCCACAATCATACCGCCTTTTGTGCGGCATTTGATGAAGCCTTTTACGATTTCGTCCTTTTCCATAGCTTCGTTGACGCGATCCCACGAACGCAACGAACGTGCCTGTTTATGTGATAAAAGCAACTGTCCTTTCTTGTCTTCGGCAGTCTGGACATATACTTCAACTTTATCTCCTACTTTAAGTTCCGGATTATACCGAAATTCGGAAATATTAATTACTCCTTCGGATTTGTATCCGATATTTACTATAACTTCCCGTTTGTTCATTGAAGTTACAGTGCCTTCAACTATCTCGTTTTCGGCAACTTTAGATAATGTTTGGTTGTAAAGTTTCTCTACTTCCTCTTTGGAAGCGTCTGCAGGTGAAGATTCTTCAAATGCGTCCCAGTCAAATTCATCAGCGGGGATGGATACATTGAGTTTCTTTCTTTTTCGGCGGGAATCAGGTTTTTCAGTTTCCGTATCTTCCTGTTCCGATTCTGCAGTTTCTACTTCAGCCTGTTCAGGCTCAATGCCTGTTTCAGTGGGTGGATTTTCGTCCACTGTCTCGTTTTCGATTTCATTTTGCTCGTTTAATACCTCTTCGTTAAGAGTTTCTTCTTGTTCTGTACTCATTCTATTAATTTAAAAATTAATGGGTTAGACATTATATTGTTTATATATTACGATGCGAAGATATAATTTATTTTACAAATATGCCAATCAGGCACAAGCAATGACCTATAATTTTGCATTGTGCATGTCGCCGGTTTCGTTGAATGCGTTATGGAATGAAAAGCTTGTTTTCAGATTGTGAGGGGTATGTCCTTTTCCGAGTTTCAGATAATCCCACAACAGCTGTTTATATTCCGGATGTACGCAGTTTTCTATTATTTCCCTGGCTCGCTGTACTGGCGATTTGCCTCTCAGGTCGGCTGCGCCCTGTTCGGTTATCAATACTGACACGGAATGTTCGGTATGGTCGTGATGCGATACCATGGGTACAATCGCACTTATTTTCGTGCCTTTCGCTACAGAAGGAGTCGTGAATATCGACAGGTAGGCATTTCTGGTGAAATCGCCTGATCCTCCGATTCCGTTCATCATTTTCGTTCCCACAACATGTGTCGAGTTGATGTTTCCGAATATGTCAGCTTCCAGAGCTGTGTTGATGGTTATCAGGCCGAGGCGGCGAATTATTTCCGGATTGTTGGACAGTTCTTGCGGACGCAACAGTATTTTGTCTCTAAAAAACTTCAGGTTACTGTATATTTCATCTATGGTTGGATTGCTGACTGTAAGCGAACAGCCGCTGGCAAACTTGATGCGGTCTTTTTTCATCAGTTCAATGACGGCATCCTGAATCACTTCTGTATAGATGTTAAATTCGGGGATGGCAGGATTGTTTCCCATAGAACCCAGAACGGCATTGGCGATGTTTCCAACTCCCGACTGTATTGGCAGGAAGGATTTTGGAATATGTCCGAGGCTCATTTCCTTTACCAGAAAATCGGCAACATTGTCTCCGATGCGTGCCGTTGTTTCATCGACAGGGGTGAAGGCGCCGCCTTCGTTTTCGATATCTGTATTGACCACGCACAGGATTTTTGACGGGTCAACTTTGATGTACGGCGTTCCTATTCTGTCGCTTACGCTGTAAATGGGTATTTCCCTGCGCATGGGCGGATCAAGGGGGATGTAAATGTCATGTATTCCTCTGGTTTCCTTTGGATGACGGCTGTTTAATTCTACAATTATCTTGTCGGCATACTGGCATATTGTTGGTGCGATACCTACTCCGCAAGTGGGGATTATCTCTCCGTCACCGGTAATATCGGCTGCTTCGACTATTGCGTAATTGATTTTTTCAAGAAAGCCATACCTCAGCATTTGAGCCAGATGCGATAGATGGAGGTCGAAGTAATCTGTTGTACCATCGTTCATTGCCTGACGTAAGTCTTTATTCGACTGGTATGGGGTACGGAATTTGATTGCATTTGCTCTTGCCAGATATCCGTCAATGCTGTCGCCGGTAGAGGCTCCGGTGTACATTCCTACTTTAAAAGGTTCTCCTTTTGCATGTTTGGCTTCCGCCTGTTTTGCCAGCGCCATGGATACGGCTTTGGGACAGCCTGCTGCTGTAAATCCGCTAAAACCTATGTTATCGCCGTTTTTAATAAAATTTGCCGCTTCTTCCGGCGACATAACTGTATATTTTATACTCATATAATAATTTAATTCATATTAAATCCTCGAAATTCGGGCGCAAAATTATTTGTTTTGTGATATTCTGCAAAACAAAAATCCGTTTACACGAAGTATTTATGTATATTTTGATGATTTGCAATGTATAATGTTTCAAAATATATTCAGTTTTGGTTTAATGAATCGGATATTTGATGAGCAATTTTATCAAGTCCTTTTTTAATTTTGCCCTTCAATAAGGTTTTCATCATTAGATTGAGTTTAGCTCTGAGGACAATTCTTACACGGGTGTCGTCGGAGGCGATTTCTTTTAGTTGCAACCAGATGAAAAATTCGATGGGAGTATGTTTGTATCCCGTGTATTTTATGGTTTTATACGGTTCCCTGTCTATGATTTGAATGCCAACTTCCATGCCTTTGACTGTGAAGGAACATGTGTCCTGTGTACTCTGAATATCTTCAACTTCCTTGATTTGGGCAGTTGATGCCATTTGTGAAAAGAAACTCATGTCCGACATCAGATTATATATCTGTTCTGCATTGCGGTTGATTTTTACGATGTCACTGATAAATTCATCCATAGTTTATGATTTGAGTTTGCTTGTAATCAGGTCTTTTAGAAATGCCACTGTCCCGTCCGTTCCCAGTATTGAGACGTCTATCGAAAAATTATAGGACGGGGCAAAACCCCATAATTTGTTGGTATAATAGTTATAGTATGCTGCACGCGATTTATCTGCCTTGATGATAAGTTCTTTTGCTCGCGCTTCACTTACATTTTCCCGTTTTGTTATGTGTTTTATACGGTTATCGAGGGTGTTGTGAATAAAAAAACTCAGACAGCCGGGATTGTCCCGCAGAATGTAGTCGGAACAGCGACCGATGATTACGCACGATTCTTTTTTCGCCAGGTTGCGGATGGTTTCGCTTTGCAACAGAAACAGTTTTTCGTTTGAAAGTATGTCATCATAAGGAATATACATTCCCAATGTGGAAAAACCCAGCGAAAAGGCATACGAAAATATGCTTGATTCCCGCTCATCGGCTCTTTCGAATATTTCGGGACATAAACCGCTGTCCCGAGCGGCGGCGGCAAGGAGTTCCCTGTCGTAGTAGGGGATATTCAATTTATTCGACAGTTTTTTGCCGATCTCGCTTCCGCCACTCCCGAATTGCCTGCCTATGCTAATTATCATATTATCCATAGTATCATATTTTTTGTAAATATACCTGTATTTTTCAAATATATACCAAATGTTACACTGTATCCACTGTTTCAAATAACTCGGTGCAAAAGTAATGTTTTTCCGGCAACAGGCAAATCTTTGTTCAGCAACTTTTTCGGGGAAGAATTTTCAGAGCTTACATGCCTCCAAAAAAGTTTTCCTTTTTCCTTTAAAATAA
>JAISDK010000151.1 GCA_031264875.1 Prevotellaceae bacterium | reverse complement strand
CGATACGTTTTTACGCTCCTTTTCCACAGCGGCGACCTCCTTTTTCAGGTCTTTGATTTCCTTTTTGCGGATTTTAGGCTCTTTCTGATATTCGGAAAGCTGTTCCCTGAGCGACTCCCGGCGTATCGACAGTTTAGCGTCTTCGTCTATGAACTTTTGCGCCTTCAGGTTTTGTTCATCGATTGTTTTAAGAAACGATTTTTCGACATTCCAGTACCAGACCGGCAAACCGTCGACAGCCTTCAAATATGTGCTGATTAAGGGTTTCTTCGGCTCTTCGGAAAATGTTATTTTCGTCCGTTTTTTGCTCAGCGCTGGGAATGTACTGACAGGCGTGATTCTTTTAGCTGTCTCGCCGAACTGTTTGCCGATATCGCCGGCGTCCCGTTTGGCGATCTCCTGCAGCTGTTTGATTATCTCAGTTCCCTTATCCGCCTGTTTTTGTTTCACTTGTTTGAGAATGTTGCGCTGTATGTTTAAGCCGTTTCTCAGCTCGTTGATTTTCTGCGTGAGGCCTGTGGCTGCGGAATTTTTTGTGTCCTCCAGTTCTTTTTCGGTTTTCGCGATAGCGGCGTTTGTCCGCTCTGTTTCTTCAAGAATGACATTGATTTGCTGATCCCAGTTTAAAATGGTATTAGTAAAATCCTTTTGCTTAATCTGTAATAAATCAACCAGCTCCTTTACTTCCGACACATAGTCGATGGCTTCTTTTACGTTTGCCGGTAGAGCCGCAGGCGGGTCGGACGATTCTGACTGCGGAGACTGAGTTTTTTCGACAGACGTTTCCGTTGCAGTCGTTTCCTCTACAGCAGGTATTGGGATACTGACCGAAGGCTCAACTGCCGAAGACTTGTCGGGAAGCGTAACAGTCGATACGGGATCGGGAGAAACAGTTGCCTCCTCCTTGGGCTGTTCCGTCGGATTTACAGGCGTTTGTCCGGCAATATCGTATAAAATATTATTCCGGAGCCTCATAATAAAATTTGTTTCAGGATGGAAAATTATGAGACCTTCTCCATCGTACCGTAATATACCGCCAAACTCGTTGCTGATATATTCCACGTTCTTGTCTTTGATTCCGTAAACAGCCTTGTCGGTGGAAAAATAGAATGTATGGTGTATGGAATCCGCAATCATTGAAATAATTTTATCTTCCTTTTGAGGCAGTGAAAATATCTCTATGGCCGTTTTCGATTTTATGCTGGTACAGAATAATTTATTCTCTGTTGAAAAGAAAATAGATGACCGGTATTCAAACATTGATGCGATAGGATCCGGCATACTGAATAATTTGATATAAGACAACGGATTATTTGATACCAAATATACAGAATGAATATTGCCATACCTTTCTCTGTCAAAAATATAAACCCCCTGTTTTCCTGCTACTATTCCCATGTTGTTGCCAGGTAATTTCAGTGTTTCAACAAAATCGCCGGAAGAATCTATTTGATATAATTTGTTTTTACTTATTATCAATAAAGTACTGTCGGAAGGGTCTATCGCAAATGCATCAATATTGTATTTCGTTTTTTTAAAAGCAGGAATCATACCTCCCTGTCCAAGCACGTAAAACTGATCGGATGAAGCAAGTAGCAAAAAGCCAGCTGGAGTATAATCAATCGCATTAATTAATTTTACATTCATGGAAATTTCCTGAAGCGTGGCATTATTTAAAAACACATCCGCTTTTGCCGTGTTGTTATTTGCTGTTTGAGAATATCCACATACTGTAAACCCGCACATCATACAACAGAAAATCGTTTTTATCGTTTTCATATAACCATGTTTTAATCATTCATTTTCCTTTGTTTTATTCCATGGAGATGGTTGAGGAATGCTTTTCATTTGACTTTTCCTCTCCGGATCATCAGAAGAGGATGATTGAATTTTCTCCTCTGATTTTTCTGACCCTTTCAAAAGATTTAGCCCAATCGAAGTTGCGGTTGCTCCATTTGAAGCTGCTCCTAATATTTTTCCATATTTGCCAGATAGATTAGATAGACCAGCTATTAAGATATTTTTCGCAATTTCTTCCGATACATTCAACGTATTTATATTTACCTCCTCATTTGATTTGCGAATTTCTCGTGCAAGTTGTGCCGTAGTAGAGACGAAAGCGCTTGCTGCCGCTCCTCCTACTATACCTCCTGCTACTCCTCCTATTTTAGCGGCAACAGGTGTTTTTCCTATTGCTGCTCCTGCTACTGTTCCTGCTGCTGTTCCTATCCTTTCACCTACAGATTCCGCAATAATGCCGCCAAATAGTTCGTACGCATCTATCAATGCATCCGGATCTATATCTCTGATAGCATCCCTTATGGCAATTGTCGTGGCATGCTTTTCAAGCAAATCTAATCCGGCTTCTCTATCGCCATGTTTTATCATCTCCATTGCTATCTCTGCCTGTTGGTCGGCATACGGTTTTTGCAGTTCTTCCTGAATTATGCGTCTTTCCCTTTTGAACTCTTTATTTAACAATTCTTCAAATTGGGTTTCTACATTTTTTATTTTTTGGGTCATTTCATAAATCTTCTTTTGCTGATCATTTCTGCAAAATTGATCTGTACATTTCTCCAAATTATCTTGGTATTCTTTCAATTTGCGTTCGTAGTCATCTCCGGTACCCTGTATCCGTTTTGCTGTTGCTCCTCTCCATTTCTGATATAGATCATTCAGTTTTTCATTTGCCTGATTTATCTTGTCTTTATAGTCGTAAGGGAGAGTTTTTTCAAACACTTCCAATTGAGCGCGTTCTTTCAAAACTTTGTTCATCTCCCTTTCGATCTCCCCTGTAGTGATATTATCAATGTAATCATGAGTCTCAAGAGTTGGAAGGTCAAACAGTCTCGGTGTATCTCCATTAATAACCGGTATACCAGCCATATCAACACCAGCACCAATAATATTTCCTGCATTATCGCTATCTCCCGAAACATTACCGGGAATGTTTGTCGCCAAATTACTTTCTCCAGAGACATTCATTTCTTTTTCTATTTCGTTTTTCTGCTTTTCTCTTACATCCCCGACAAATTTATCGTACTGGCTATTAAATTTTGCAACTTCGGATGATGATATTTCACCAGCGTTATTTCCTATTTTATTCCAAAGGTCTTCGGATATGTAATCGGACAAGTTTAATCCGTTTTTTTCCCCAAGTTCCTTCATCACCTGATATCCGCCTTTAGCTTCGTATCCGTTTTGCAGCAGGGTTTCGTCCGACTGTCCCGGAGTAAATCCCCTGTCAAGTCTTCCAGTTGTGAAGGTTGTAGACTTGTAGATGTTTGCATACTTTGTATCAAAGATTTCATCTCCTGTGACAGCTAATTCATTTCCATACTTAACTGAGCCTACGTTTCTTTTTCCCAGTAGCATTTCATTCTGCAAATTTTTCTGATCGTATGCATCCGGTAATGCTTCGAATGTATTGCCGGAATAAAAAGCATTTCCACGCGAAGTGCCGGAAGTGTTGGCGCCACTGATGCTGATGCCTGAGCCAATATCGGTTTCATTTTCTGTTCCGGGAAATACAAGGTCTCTTCC
>JAISDK010000149.1 GCA_031264875.1 Prevotellaceae bacterium | reverse complement strand
ATCAGCCCGCCTCATATGTCTAACACTGCTAATCTGCGCCTTCGCAAAGTCAGAAGCAAAAGAATCCAAAATACCGCCATACAAATCCCAGTCTTCCATGTAATAAACAGCTTGTTTTGCCTCAACCCATTTTTTGCGCATTTCGTCCACTTTAGAGCCTTCTTTGCGTGTGGGGTTATCTCCTCTTTCAAAACCTTCAATATGCTGTATTGCATGCTGTATCTCGTGTGCAAGAGTCATTTCAAATTCTGTTCTTTTTTTCCCCAAACGACTGCGATAAGGAGTAACTTTTACCGATATTGATTCGTTGGATGAGTCATATTCCCCTGACTCTTTTCCATCTTCTGACTTAGAGAGCCACACGTACTTACTCGCAAACTGCGGATAAGCGCCAAAAAGTTCTTTGGCATCTAAAATTTCTGATAATTTCACCGATTTTATGGAAGTTTCCGCCTTCTTGTGGTAGTACTCTTCATATATTTCCATTCCTCTGTCGTTCAGCTCAATATACGTTATCTCGTATCTCCATTTCCCGTCAGCTCCTCGTTCCCAGCCCGTAGCAAGCTTGATGGCTTTGGCTTTTTTCCCGCCGTTTCCATTTCGCGGGCAACGTTCAGGTTATACATGCGGGTAGTCGCCTCCTCTGCCTTATCCAGCGCCGCCGCGCCTTTTTCGCCGATAAACTGGTAACGGGAAGTTCTATTATCTTTCAGAGACTTCTCATCTCCCAAAACCTTCGACACCCCAATCAGCGAGCCCGGAATCGGCTTTCCCGAAAGAATATCCGCCACAGCCCCGTCTATAAACTGCTCAAGAGTAAGATTCTGCATCTTCTCAACCGTCAGGTCGCGAATACCGAGACGGCTACCAAGCCACGTCCACACATCATGCAGCCATGCGCGCAACTTTTCGCCCAGTCCCTTTTCGTGAAACAGCGCTTCTCCCCTGTCTCCGTACATCCTTGACAGAACCTCGTCCGCAATATCGTTTTCGGAAGCGTTTTTTGCCAGTCCGAAGGCTTCCGGCGTTTTGCTTACTTCCGCCCAGTATTCCGACTGTTTGGCAATCTCTACCCCTCTTTTCCACAGCGGTTTGTTATATTTCTGAATATAAGTATTCCACAGATGCCCGAACTCGTGTATCGGCGTGTTGGCATTCATCCTGTCCGGGTCGAGGTAAATAACGCCGTCCTTCGTAACAAAGCCGTAAACCTCGCCATTGGAAGTAGACATCAGGCGAATTTTATCCGTGATTTCAATTACGTTTTCATCAAATACCACATAATTGTATGTGCCTTTGTCCGACTGGTCGGACAGGTAATCTGTCGGATACTGTATGCCGTCTATTCCGGCGTCAAGTAAAAATTTGGAAACTTCGGCGTCATTATTGCTGCCGATTAAATAATCCAGAGTACCCAGTACCTGATCGCCCCGCATTTTACCCCTGAACAAACCTTCCACTTCTCTCTTGCTTTCCCAATCGAAGCCGGTATCTGTTTCTTCGTCGTATTCCGGCAATGCGTCAATGGCAGATATTATTTGCTGCCTCTGCCTGTTGGAAAGTTCTTTGTCCCAGCGGATAAAATTCAACTCATCTACCGTTTTGTCGCCGTGAATCTTAACCTTCAACAATCTGCGGCGATTGTTTTCATATTCCGTTTTTGCTTTTTCATACTGTTCATCCGTCATTTCGACAGCTTTCCAGCCGGAAGCATGCGGTTCGGAGTGCATTCTTTCCGTGAATCCGGTATGCTTATCCCTGCGTTCCCAATGGTTTATCCTGTTATCTATTCTGTATTTCAGGGCTTCAAGGTCTATTTTTGAACGAGCGTAACCTTTTGCAATCTCTTCCAGCTCAGTAAAGTAAAAACCGTGTCCGTAAATCATATTACCTTCGCCGGTCAGCATAAATTCCTTTTTAAAGCGTTCAAAGTTTGCCCCCGTCCCGTGCCAGACAGTCATAAACCGTTCAGCGCCGTCCTTCCCGAAATGCGTTTCCAGATATTCCCGCATTTCGGGACCTTCGATAATCACCTCTTTTGCCAGTTTGTTCTTCTTAATCCATGCGACATAAGATTCAAGCTGCTTCCGGGAAATGGGGATAAAATCCTGTTTTGAAGAACTTTTCTGCAACCTCGTATCCGAAAGGTTTGGATTCTTAAAATTCCGTATTACCTTTGCAAGCGAAATATGTTTTGAGTTGCCTGTATAACTGCCTCCATTTAGGGGGGCGATACCGAGCCAGCTCAAAACATTTTCATTACTGGACACCCATTTGGGCGTAAATCCCTTTTTGTTTTCAACTGCGTCGCTCAATCTTTCAAGTTCGATTGCCGCGTCTTTTCCGTGAACGCTTGAAATATTATTGACTTCAACTACATTTCCGCTTCTGTCCAGTTCAACGGAGACTGATAATTTCCTGCCCCGTACATCCGTTTCAGTAATGATAACAATGTTGGGATTATTCAGTCCATGCTCATATACGAAGAAAGGATTTTGGATAGCTTTTGCAAGCCCTTTCAAATCTTCGGTTGTGAGACTGTG
>JAISDK010000126.1 GCA_031264875.1 Prevotellaceae bacterium | reverse complement strand
TGAAATTTTTTTTATTTCATGCGGACAAAATTGATTTTTTTATTATTTTTCTGTTGTTTGTCCGATTTGATAACTGCCCAGTTATCAGCGGAAAAAAGGTTGAGAGATTATGTGGATTCATTTATTCGGGACAAGCATTTGGAGGGTGTGTTTTTTAGTCTGAAACTGGTTAGTCTTGAGACGGGGGAGACGGTTTTTGAGTATAATCCGGAACTGAAAATGGTTCCGGCCTCGATACAGAAAGTGATAACTACGGGAATCGGATTCGTAAATCTGGGCGAAGAATATACGTTCAAAACATCTGTTTTTTATGATGGAACAGTTGGCGCCGATTCGGTTTTGAACGGTAATCTGTATATATCGGGAGGAGGGGATCCTTCGCTGGGTTCGACAAATTTCCCGGAAACTGTACCTGAAACCGTCTTTAACAAAATAGCTTGCGGGATTAAAAATGCCGGAATTTCACGGATCAGCGGCGTCATAGTCGCTGAAGATTCGTATTTCGACGGTTTTCATTCCGTTTCCGAAACCGTTCATCCTTCATGGGAATGGGAGGATATGGGAAGTTACTACGGAGCAGGTGTTCACGGGCTGAATTTCTGTGAAAATGCTTTTACGGTGAAAATTTCCTGTAAAGAGCCGGACAAAATCGCTGTCAGCTCGGCATATCCTTTTTCCGAGGTTGTGATGCCGGATGTTATATCCGACATCAAAGTTATCCACAGGGATTCTTTGCCTTGCGTGACGTCGTTTTCATCGCCGATCGATCACCGGTATCTTATCAGGGGAGAAGCGCCTGAGGGAAAGGAAATCGGGGTGGAATGTGCATTGCAGAATCCTTCGGGAGTCTTTGTTTTTTGGCTGAGAAACTATTTACGCTCCGCAGGCATTGCGGTAGATAACCGTGTCGATTTTGTTTCGGGCAGCGAAAGGTATTTGCTGACGGAGATAATGTCGCCTTCATACGGTGAGATTGCAAAATTTACAAATTATACAAGTAACAATCTTTTTGCAGACGCCGTTTTTAAAAATATCGCAAAGATGGGAAGCGGAGAGGCGCTGTTTTCGAAAAGTGCGGCTAACATGACTGATTTACTTAAATCTATAAATCTTAATACACGGAATATCCGTATTGTTGATGGCAGCGGCTTGTCGAGACACAATTTGATTACGGCAGGGTTTATGTGCGAATATTTGCGCCGTATTAAACAGATTATTCCCGATTTTCACCTTTTTCTGCCTTCGCCCGGTACCGGCAAAAGCACGCTAAGATATTTTATGTCCAGTTATTCAAATAAAAGCAGCAAGGAACGGATTTTCCTTAAAAGCGGTTCAATGACTGGAGTAATGAATTATGCAGGCTACGTAGTCGGCAAAAATGGCGATACGGTATGTGTTGCAATAATGATGAATAATTTTATATGTAAAACAAGGGACTTGAGACCTAAAATAGAACGGCTTGTTTATCTGATTTCGGAACTGTGAAGGGCAATTCGTGAAAGCAACGAGGCGCATCGCTGTTTTTGCGATGCGCCGATAGTCGCTGTATGTGCTACGCGCCTGTTGGTGGAAGAGGAATGGCTCCGCTTTTAGTTTTCTATTTTTCCGGCAATTATCAGGGCTACGGCATAGACTGCAATGCCTTCTTCGTGTCCGACAAATCCCAGCTTTTCCGTAGTTGTGGCTTTTATTGAAATATTGTTTGCCGGAATGTTCATTATATCCGACAGTATCTTCTGCATTTCCGGTATGTGATCCTTTATTTTAGGCTGCTGCAGACATACGGTTACATCGGCGTTGCCAATGGTATAGTTTTCTTTTCTGAGCAGCGCTACAACATGCGATAACAGAATTTTGCTGTCTATTCTTTTGTATTTGTCGGAAGTATCGGGAAAGTGGACGCCAATGTCACCCAGCGCTGCCGCTCCGAGCAGGGCGTCGCACAGTGCATGGATTAAGGTATCTCCGTCGGAATGGGCGATACATCCTTTGTAGTGTTCTATTTTCATTCCTCCGAGCCAGAAGTCGTATCCTTCCGACAGTATGTGAACATCGTAGCCAAATCCTATTCGTGGAATCATTTTTTATGGGACTTTTTATTTTGGTTTAACTGCTTTTTTTCCTGTTTTTGACGTACTTTTTCTTTTATCTGTGACTTTCGCTGTTTTTGCCGGCAATTCCTTCTTGGTGGCGGCTTTGACAGTTTTTGTTCCGGATTTGATTGTTCCCGATTCTTTCAGTTCTGCCAGAGTTTTTTTTGACAGAATATGTTCGAGCAGTGAGATATGGTATTCACTGTTTCCGTTTTCGGCGAGATATTCTGTCAGTTTTTCGGTTCTTGCCTTTTCGTCTGTTTGAGAATAGCTGTTCACCTGTTTGATAAAATCGCTTACTACGTTCATATAGTTGATGTAGGCGTCGTAGGGCGAGGGATAGGGATTGAAATATTTGTGTACGTTACCGTCGGAAAACCATTTTGTACACATGTAATAGAAATGGTCGCTGTTCTGAAGTTTCAGCCATGTGTTGATTAATTCGGGGTCGGATATGTTTCTTAATTTTTCCGACAGGGAATAAAGTGTGTCAAAGGCATCATCCTGCAATTCATTGCCAAGCCATGCGCTGAGGTCGCGTTCTTCGTCGGCCCACGATATGGCGTATGGAACGTGAATGGCAGCGACAGGCTGATGTTTGTCGTATATTTCCGAAGGGGTGAGAAATTCGAAGTTGGTTGAGGCGAAGACCTTTTCCGGCAGGTTTCTCATGAACTCGAATATTCCCGAGGAAATGTGCTGATGTTCGCCGAATGTTTCATAATCCATAAAGAGGTTCACTATTTCTTCTTTTTTATCGACGGCATTCAGCCATGCGACGTATTTTTCCGAAGTCAGCGGCCATTCTGCCCAGCTGTGATTCGAGAAGCGGAAGGATATGTCGTCGCTCAGCCGGAAGTTTCGCAGCAGTACTTTCAGCCTTGGGTTGATTGCGTTGACGTAAACGTAATTGGGACTTTTCCATCCCAGGATGTGACGTGCTCCTTCTGTGAGCATTGTTTTGTAGCCCATCTTTTCGACCTGTGCGCCTATTTCGTCGGAGTATATCAGTTCGGTAAGGCGAAAGGTGCTTGGGGTGTATCCGAAATATTTACTTATCAGCGAGCTGTGAAACTGAACTTGACGTTGAAATTCTTTTTCGTCTTTCATTACGGCTAAGCTGTGCGCGGATGTTTCTGCGAGAAACTCGACACAGCCTGTTTCGGCAAGAGTTTTGAAGCTTTTCAGTACGTCGGGTGCATATAGCTGCAACTGTTCTATTGCCGAACCGGTTATGGAAAAGGATACTTTGAACTTTTTGCCGTATTTTTCTATCAGTTCAAGTAAAAGCCTGTTCATGGGCAAATAACAGCGGTCGGCTACTTTTCTTATTATGGAACGGTTGTTGAACTCGTCGAAATAATAGTGATTTTCGCCTATGTCAAAAAAGCGGTAGCGTTTCAGCCGGAAGGGCTGGTGTACCTGGAAATAAAAACATATTGTTCTCTTCATACGATTATCTATAATTGGAATTATTTTTTAATTTCTTTTTTTGGAGTTGCTTCGTACAGCTTGATCAGGTGGGCGATGTACAGCACTGCGGCAACGCTCCATGCCTGGGATATGGCTCCGCAGGGTTCGTGGGGAGGGTCGCTGGCGTACATTTCGGGGATGGTGCAGATGCAGCCTGTGGTCATGTCCTGCTCGAAATTGGACATTATGCGTTTTGCTTCGGGAATGAACGGCTTGCCGTGAAGATTGAATTTCGCTTCGACGTAATGCGCAAGCAGCCATACCCATACTGTTCCCTGATGAAGTGCGGCATCCCGTTCTTCCACCGAGCCTTCGTATATGCTCCTGTATGCGGGATTTTTCGGCGACAGTGTTCTTATGCCCTTGGGGGTCAGCAAATCGTATTCGATGGCTTCGAGTACGTATTCTCTCGCTTCGTCGCTGAGGGGGCTGTAGGGCAGGGAGGTTGCGATGATTTCGTTTGGACGTATTCTCTGGTTTTGCCCGTCAACGCCAACGTAATCTGCCAGATGATTTTTTTCCGGCATCCAGAATACTTTCATGAAACTGTCCCGGATTAATGCCGGAATGTTTTTCCATTTGCTGATGAAGTTTTCATCTCCGTATTTCTCCGCAAGTTCCAGGGTGTAGCATACTGCGTTATACCAAAGTGCATTTACTTCAACGGTGTATCCGTACCGGGGGGTTACCGGCAGGTTATTGACTATGGCGTTCATCCATGTTTTGGGTATTCCGCGTTCTTCGACCCATATCAAGCCGTTTTCATGCATTTGTATTCCACTGTTTATGCCGTTCCGGCAGGCGTGGAGAATGGTTTTCATTTTTTCTCCATACAGTTTCCACACTGTGTTTGTTTCGTGTGTGATGCTTTCGTATTTCTGTATCGACCAGAAGTACCAGAGGGGGGTGTCGGCGGCGCTGTAAACCGGATTGCAGGTATCTACGGTGTCGGGGAACAGCCCGTTTTTCAGTGTGTCGGACATGGAGTTGAGTACCGACCTGTATGTCGCCGGATCTTTGCTCAACAGGCCGGGCAGCGACAGAAATGTATCCCTGCTTCGGCAGCCGTACCAGTGATAGCCCGATACTATTTCGACACTGTGTTTCTTTTTCATGATAAACTGGTTGGCCGTGTTTTGCAGGCAGCTCATAAACGAGTCTTTCGGCGGACGGAGTGTCATTTCTCTGTTGAACTTGCGGTTGAGCGAGGATGGGTTGATTTCGTTCAGCGATGCTGAAAATATTACGCTTTCTCCTTTTTTCAGGGGCGTCTCGAAATATCCGGGCGAAAACAGGTCTTCCTGATATTCGTATCCTCTTTTCTTTTCTTCCATGTACTCAACATTGTAGTACCAGTCGGGAATGGCGACAAATTCACTGTTCCTGCTCACTTGCATGTTCAGGGCTGGATATCCCGAATACAGCTTGGAGGCTATGCCGTTGGGGATAAATTTCAGCTGACTGTTTGCATACATGTTTACTCTGCTCAATTTATGGATGCTCCTGTATGCGAGCATGGGTTTAAGCCTCAACAGGGTAGGGGAGTGTGCGTCGAGAAGCGTGTATTTTACAAGTATCTGCTCTTCGTTGTGAACAACAATCAGTTCCTTTTTCAGGATAACTCCGCCAACCCGGTATGTGATGGCTGGCGTGGGTTCAAACTCGAAGTCCACAATGTACTTGTGGCCTCTTGGCTCATAAATGTTTGGATATTTATGAATTGCCAGATTGAAGGTCTGCTCGTGCTGCACTATTGTTTCGTCGAGCGACGAGAGTAACACATGCTTTTCGCCGCCAAATTCTTCTATCGGGCAGATAAGCCAGCCGTGATACTTCCGCGTGTTGCATCCTACAATCGTTGTACTTGTATATCCTCCTGCCCTGTTCGTATTTAGCAGTTCAAGCGACAGTGAATATTCCAAATTCACCAGTTCACTTTTATCAAAATTCAGGTAGCCCATATTTTAAATATATTTTAGTATAAATACTCTACAAAATTAAAAACTGAATTATAGTATTAACATTTTTTTTTCATTCTTGTTGAACTTTTCTTAACTTTTTTTTACTTTGCCTGTAAATGTGTCCCGTACAGTGACGTATAAATATCAATTCGCGCCGCAAAAGTAATAATAAAAGTAATATGCCCGCCATTATAATTGCCTTGCTCGGCATAGTCTCCAGACTACTGCTTCGCAGTTCTGATTGTGATTAGACGGTTTACCCCGAACTGCACTGTGCTTGTTCGAGATTATCAATCTCAGACGCTTGCGGCGTCATAAGACGCGAAGAACAGCTACATTAGTAGTGTCAGTCCGAAAATACATAAATCATTATGCATTATATACAAAATCCAATTGTTAAAACCATTGGGGAAAGTGGCGATTTACCATAATGACAGAATTATTAACTTTGCACCCGAATTGAACGTCTAAAATGGTGTATGTACGACATAAAAAGCATCTGCACATGTCAGATTCCTTCTCGCAAATTGCAGGAAGGAATCTGCGCATGTCAGATTCTTTCTCGCAAATTGCAGGAAAGAATCTGCGCATGTCAGATTCCTTCTCGCAAATTGCAGGAAAGAATCTGCGCATGTCAGATTCCTTCTCGCAAATTGCAGGAAAGAAT
>JAISDK010000029.1 GCA_031264875.1 Prevotellaceae bacterium | reverse complement strand
ACAGAAGCATGTACCAGATGCTGCATCGATTCTTCGCCCTTCACCCAGGGTCCGCCGCTGCCATTCCATCCGGGACCGATGCCAAGCGAGATGCCGATTTCAAGCCGTTCACATTCATGTACCGTGAAAGCAAACAGATCCTGCCATTCTTCACTCAGGAAATCAACCTTTCCGCGCGGAACAGACAGGTTTACTTCCAGAAACAGCACATGCCCGATGCCTGCCTGCTTCATCGCCTCCAAATCTTTCGTGACGCCTTCTTTCGAGAAATTGCCGTCCATAAAATACCAATATACACCGGCACGCGCGCTTAATGGCGGATTTTTAAATCCTTTTTCCAGTAATGCAAGCTCTCCGCCGCTGTTCATCGATGTGCAGCATGACAGTCCATAAGTCAGCAGTCCGACTGTCAGCATAATCATAACAATATTTATTCTTATCATGTTTTATTATTTATTAAATTGAAATTCTTACAAGTTATATAATAAAAACAGCATTTTTACGGCGGCGAAGTTAAAAATAAAATCAATATACAAGCAATGAAAAAAAATCATCAAAACACGAAATTGGTACATTGGCCAGTTGTTATATGATATGAAGTAATAGCGTCTCCGGCGCATACGCAAGAGCCGGGACATGCAATTCCAGTACACATCCCGGCACAAAAAAAGTACTTAACCGAAACGGATTACAGTATAAACTGTACTCCAAACTGATAGCCGATATAAACCTGTTGCAGTTTTGATACGCTCCAGTCCTCCCAGAGGGAATTTCCCGGAAACATATTTGCGTTGTTCAAGTCGTCCGTCTGCAAATAATTCACGGTTGGGCCGGCAAAGATTTCAAAGCGCTTGCCTGCCTTGAAAGCCGGCATAAGGGCATAACCGGTTCTGAACGTTGTTGTCTTTGAGTTTGAGAAGCTTCCTACAGTTTCACAGCTCAGTTCGTTATTAATTCTAAGCCATGGCGTACAGTTGATATGCGCTCCTAAACCGCCTGTAGAGACCATCGCCTTTCCTTTGGTTTTGAAATTGTAGCCGAGTCCGACAATGCCATACGTGTATTTCCCGCCCGACCGGAAGGCGACTATCGTACTGCCAATCTCGCTGTAAGTAAGGGAAACGCTCTTTTCGCCGTTCCTGATCAGGTTGATCAATCCTACAGGACAATTGCTGCTTTCGGCAACATTGATTAATCCGGCGAACTGCAAGCCCGATACGCTTTTGGCGATATTGATTAATCCGGCAAACTGTAAGCCCGATACGTTTTTGGCGATATTGATTAATCCGGCAAACTGTACGCTCGATACATTTTTGGCAATGTTCATCAATCCGGCAAACTGAAAGCCGCTCACATCGCCGGCAGCATTTGCCAATCCGACAAACTGTGCGCCCGATACATTTTTGGCAGCGTTCAGCAATCCGGCAAACTGAAAACCGTTCACATCGCCGGCAAGGTTTGTCAATCCGGCAAACTGCATACCGTTCATCCTGTTGGTCATATTTGACAGGCCGGCAAACTGCAATCCTCTGTAACTGTTTCCAACCATGTTCAGCAATCCCGAAAACAATATTCCCCGACCTTCATTGCCAACGCCGTTGTATAAGCCAGCAAACTGCAATCCATTCGAATTGTTGCCGATAATGTTGGCAAGGCTTCCGAAGGTAAACGCCGTTTCGTTTTTGGAAACGCCGGCTAATATGTTAAACGAAAAAACATTGGTGTACTGTGCCGCATCAGTTCCGTGGGTACTCATCGGCGGAAAAAAGGAGATTTGAACGGCTGATTTCTTTTCGGACTGTGCCGATACATTCATGGCTGACATCATGCAGATTCCAGCCAAAAACAAAACATTTAAATACGATTTTATTTTCATCTTATTAATCACTAAATTCAGGCGGCAAAGGTAGGCACAATTCTATCCTGCACAAATCTTTTTTAGACGAAACATGGCTTTGCTGCTGACGAAACACGGATTTGCTGTTGCCGAAACGATATTTGCAGGCAACAGCACGGCTTAGGAATTGTTGTGAAATAAATTGACTGTTTTCTTAATCTCTTATGATAAAATATTGCCGTCAGCTTTAGCTGACGGAACTTTTTGAACATCCTTTATTTTCTTATCCGTCAGCTAAAGCTGACGGCAATACAATTGATCATTATTGTTGTTTGTCATTCAGTCAGTTTATTTCTCGACAATTACTTAATTTGACGACATTGCCCCACGCTCCGACGATTCGTTGTTAATTAAAAAAAGATATTTCTACCTTTGCAGCGTTTTTTTTTTAAACAGGATGTTAAACTTTTTGGATATTATCTCATCTAAAAGCGAAATTATGTTTTTCATAATTGTTGAGTGGGTTAATATATATATACTAAAAAGGGGGAGCAGGATTCCTGCTTCCTTTTATTTATTCCGGTTTTTCAGGTGTTGGATTTTTAATAAAATATAATTTTAAACATATATTCATGAAAAAGTTAGTATTGTTATCGTTTTATTTCAGTTTAGTTTATGCCGGCACATTCGCCCAGGCTAAAATACAGTTTTCGGAAGTCAAGCATGATTTCGGCAATGTGAAGGAAGCCAACGGGCCGGTTTCACACGTGTTTACATTTAAAAATACGGGAAATGCTCCTTTAGTCATACGTAATGTCGAGACTTCGTGCGGATGCACTTCTCCGGAATACACTAAGGAAGCCGTTCAGCCGGGCAAGTCGGGAATAGTGAAAGCCACGTTCGACCCTTCCGGACGACCAAACTATTTTGATAAAAATCTTACCGTTATCTCCAATGCGGAACCCGATCGCGTAATTTTGAATATCAAGGGAAACGTGGAGGCAAAGGTCTTGACTGTTGAAGAACAGTATCCTTTTGCGATCGACAAGGTGCGATTCAAAAAAAGTATTTTCGAGCTGTACAGAATATTATCTACAAGCATGAGAACCGAGAATCTGGAGGTTATCAACACGGGTACAACTCCCGCAATCATTGCTTTTGAAAACGTGCCGGCTCACATAACCGTAAAGGCAGATCCCGTAAGTATTCCCGCCGGCGCCAAAGGAACGATTAGCTGCACGTACAACGCTGCACGGAAAAAGGACTTCGGACTGGTGACCGACGATATAACGGTGAAAGTTAAGGCTGCAAAAGGTACGCTTACGGTGAGGGCTAATATTGAAGAGGATTTCTCGAACCTTACTGCCGGCGAACTTGAGAAGGCGCCTGTTATTGTGACGGAGAAGACTAATCATCAGTTCGATAAAATTAAAAAGGGAAGCAAGGTGACCGGAACTTTCCAGATTAAAAATGACGGGAAATCGGACTTGATAATCCGCAAAGTTACGAGCGACTGTACCTGCGTGCAGTCCTCGATAGCCGCAAATACTGTTAAACCTGGCAAATCGACTACTTTACAGCTGGAATTGACGGCAAGCGATCCGGGCGAAAAGTTCTATGGCACGACCGTGGTCACTAATGCGCCGAAACAAAGGCAAATTGTGTTTTACATGATAGGCACGATAGAATAACGGTTGCCACTAATTGATATTGATTGTTGCTTGATTAAGTTATGACTTTCAAACAGGAAATTGAAAGACGCAGAACGCTTGCGGTTATTGCTCATCCCGACGCGGGGAAAACAACGCTGACGGAAAAACTTTTGCTCTTCGGTGGCGCCATACATGTTGCCGGAGCTGTGAAATCGAATAAGATACGAAAATCGGCGATGTCCGATTTCATGGAAATAGAACGCCAGAGGGGCATTTCTGTTTCGACTTCGGTTATGACTTTTGAATACCGGGACAGGAAAGTCAATATTCTGGATACTCCCGGACATGAGGATTTTGCAGAGGATACTTACCGAACTTTGACTGCCGTGGACAGTGTGATCATTGTGATTGACGGGGCAAAGGGCGTCGAACTGCAAACGCGCCGCTTAATGGAGGTGTGCAGAATGAGAAATACTCCCGTGATTGTTTTTGTGAACAAGCTCGACAGGGAGGCCAAAGATCCTTTCGATTTGCTGGACGAAATAGAAAAGGAACTGAAAATAGATGTTATTCCGCTTAGCTGGCCGGCAGGCGCCGGGTCTTCGTTCAAGGGCGTTTACAATCGTTTTGAGAAAAAACTGCAACTGTTCTGCTCGGCAAACAGGCAGAAATCGGCTACAGATATTTTGGAAATCACCGATTTGAAATCGACCGAAGCGTGGTCGGCGCTGGGTGACAAGGCAAACAGGCAACTGATAGACGACTTGGACGTTATTGAAACCGTTTATTCCGTATTTGATAAGCCGAAATATGATGCGGGCAAGCTTGCTCCGATATTTTTCGGTAGCGCCATGAATAATTTTGGCGTCCGTGAACTGCTGAACTGCTTCGTGGAAATTGCTCCTTATCCGCAAAAGTCCGTGACAGATGTTCGTGAAATAAGTCCCTTTGAGCCTAAGCTTACCGGCTTCGTGTTTAAAATACATGCAAACCTTGATCCCAATCATCGTGACAGGATAGCGTTTCTCAAAGTTTGCTCGGGTGTTTTCGAGCGTAACAGGATTTATTTTCATGTTGCATCGAAAAAGCAGATGCGGTTTTCGTCGCCCAATGCTTTCCTTGCCGACAAAAAGTCTATTGTCGATGAATCGTTTCCGGGAGATATTGTGGGGTTGCACGATACCGGAAACTTTAAAATAGGAGATACTCTTACCGAAGGAGAATTGCTTAATTTCAGGGGGATACCCAATTTTTCCCCCGAACTGTTCCGATATATAGAAAATGCCGACCCGATGAAATCGAAACAGCTGGCAAAAGGTATCGACCAGCTAATGGACGAAGGCGTAGCCCAGCTGTTTACCCTGAAAATAAACGGACGAAAAGTAATCGGCTGTGTCGGAATGTTGCAGTTTGACGTCATTCAGTATCGTTTGGAATACGAGTATGGCGCTAAATGCAAGTACGAACCTCTGTCGATTTACAAGGCCTGCTGGTTCGACGGCGAAGATAAAAATCAAATAGACGATTTCATTACCCGTAAATACAGTAATATTGCGCTGGATAAGTATGGCAGAAATGTTTATCTCGCCGATTCGGCTTTCGCTCTTAAAATGGCGGAAGATAAATTCGACAAAATAAAGTTCCATTTAATGGTTAATCATTAACTCACTGACGCCGTAAGAAGTTTAACTGCAATTTCAGGGCTATTGCTTGTAAGTATTTTTTTTAAGGACTTTAAAGTCCTTAAGACTTATAGGCAATAGCCCCTTTAAAAGCAAGGCTTCTGCCTTGCAATCCAGTATTTCAGTATAAATAATTGATTGTTTGCAGCTCACAAAGCAGGAGCTTTGCTTTTAGCACGACGTAGTCTGGAGACCAATGTCATCAAGTTAAGCCATAAAAAGCTCTGAAAGAGCGATATCAATAGCACAGGGCAACGCCCTGTGTAGAAAATGCGCCCTCACCATCAAGCCCCAACGGGGCGTAATCAGGTTTGTTTCATTTGATTACGCCCTTTGACTACGTCGAACTTCGTTTCAGGGCTTAGTAAATGAGATGTATTCCGTTCATAGGGCGTTGCCCTATGCTATTGATTATCGGGCTTTCAGCCCTTAATTTGACGACATTGGTCTGGAGACTACGCCGTGCGAGGGTTGTAACTAGTCTAGTTACCGGGTTGTAACTAGTCTAGTTATCGGGCGGTAACTAGTCTAGTTATCGGGCGGTAACTAGTCTAGTTATCGGGCGGTAACTAGACTAGTTATCGGGCGATAACTAGTCTAGTTACAATCCCTGCTCGGCGTAGCGTCTTAGCTACGTCGAGTTAAAAGCAAGGCTTCTGCCTTGCAATCCAGTATTTCAGTATAAATAATTGATTGTTTGCAGCTCACAAAGCAGGAGCTTTGCTTTTAGCACGAGTGTGTCGCATCCCA
>JAISDK010000262.1 GCA_031264875.1 Prevotellaceae bacterium | reverse complement strand
TGTCGGTTGACTGCATCGACAAGCACGAACCGCATTCCGCTGCAAGGCGCAAAGCGTACTCCGCCGACATCACTTTCGGTACAAACAATGAGTTTGGATTTGACTATCTTCGTGACAATATGGTGTTTTCGCCGGATGAACTTGTGCAACGAAAACACCATTATGCAATAGTGGATGAGGTCGATTCGGTATTGATCGACGATGCTCGTACTCCGCTTATAATTGCCGGCCCCGTACCGCGCGGCGACGACCAGATGTTCAACGAATACAAGCCTTATGTAGAAAAGCTGTATTCAGTTCAGCGCAACTTAGTTACACAATTGCTGTCGGAATCGCGAAAGCTCGTTGCAGAAAGCAAGCCGGATGATGGCGGTTTGCTTTTATACCGGGCACACAAGGGTTTACCAAAATACAAGCCCATAATAAAGTTTTTGAGCGAGCAGGGAATCAAATCGCTGATGCAAAAAACCGAAAACTTTTATATGCAGGATAACAGCCGTAATATGTTCAAAGTCACTGACGATTTGTTTTTTGTGATAGACGAAAAACAAAATTCCGTCGAACTTACAGATAGAGGCGTTGAATATATTTCAAACATGGTGAGCGATTCTTCATTTTTTGTCATGCCGGACGTGGGCAGCGAAATTGCGAAAGTCGAAAAAAGCGACATGTCTTCCAATGAAAAAGAGGCTGCAAAAGATGCAATTCTAAGTGATTATTCCGTAAAATCGGAACGTTTGCATACTATCCACCAATTGTTGAAAGCATATACGATGTTCGAAAGGGAAACCGAATATGTGGTTATGGACAACAAGGTGAAAATCGTTGATGAACAGACAGGACGTATTCTGGAAGGACGCAGATATTCCGACGGTTTGCACCAAGCTATTGAAGCCAAGGAAAATGTCAAGATAGAGGCTGCCACACAAACTTTTGCCACGATCACACTGCAAAACTATTTTCGTATGTATCACAAACTTGCAGGCATGACCGGTACCGCCGAAACCGAAGCAGGCGAGTTATGGAAAATTTATTATCTCGATGTTATCGTTATTCCGACGAACAAACCCGTAATACGTAATGATTATTCCGATTTGATTTACAAGACCAAAAGGGAAAAATACAAGGCTGTTGTAGCCGAAATAGAAAAGCTCAGTAAAACGGATAAACGTCCCGTGCTGGTAGGTACTACCTCGGTAGAAATTTCGGAATTGTTGAGCAAGATGCTCAAAATGAAAAATATCAAGCATAATGTATTGAATGCCAAACAGCATCAGCGGGAAGCGGAAATTGTAGCTGAAGCGGGACAGGCCGGAACCGTAACTATAGCAACCAACATGGCCGGACGCGGAACCGACATCAAACTCGGCGAAGGCGTTAAAGGCGCAGGAGGACTGGCAATTATCGGCACTGAACGTCACGAATCCCGCCGCGTCGACAGGCAGCTCAGAGGACGTTCGGGTCGTCAGGGCGATCCGGGAACATCGCAATTCTATGTCTCTCTGGAAGATAATCTTATGCGGCTGTTCGGCTCTGAACGCATAGCGAGAATGATGGATACTCTTGGAATAAAGGAAGATGATGTTATTCAATCGTCACTTATTTCCCGCCAGATAGAAAAAGCGCAACGCAAGGTCGAAGAAAACAATTTCGGCATCCGGAAACGTTTGCTTGAATATGACGACGTTATGAATTCGCAGCGTAAAGTGATATACTCGCGACGTAATCACGCTTTGCACGGCGAAAGAGTTGATGTAGATATACTTAATATGATATCCGACTATTGTGAATCGCTGGTTGAACAAATATCAGGTATTGATTATGAATCGTTCTACAAAGAAATAATTAAAAGCCTGTATATACAGCCGCCATTCGATGAAAAAGAATATGCGGAAATGAATAGCGCAGAAATTGCTGAAAAACTCGCATTAGTCGTTGAAGAAACTTATAACCGCCGCATGGATATTCTTTCAGAACGGATATTCCCTCTTATCAAAAATGTATATGAAAATCATGGGAACATATTCGAAAATATACAGATTCCAATAAACGACGGGTATAAAATGTTAAGCGTTTCCATAAATCTCAAAGAGGCTTATGAAACTAAGGGTAAGGCGCTCGGCAAATCGTACAGCAAAACTATAATGCTGATTATGATCGACGAACACTGGAAAGAGCATTTGCGCGAAATGGACGAATTGAAACAGTCGGTGCAAAATGCTACTTTCGAGCAGAAAGATCCACTGTTGATCTACAAGCTCGAATCGTATAACCTGTTCAAAACCATGCTCGACGAGATAACTCACGAGATGATTGGCATGTTGATGAAAGCGCAGATACCTCTCAGAAATGAAAGTGATGTGCGGCGCAGTGAACAGAAACGTACCGACATGAGCAAAATGCAAACCAGACGTGACGATTTGGCAACTTCGAGCGGCTCGGACGAATCGCGTTCCGTCACTCCTGTAAAAGTCGAGAAACGCCCGGGACGCAATGACCCATGCCCTTGTGGTAGCGGTAAAAAGTACAAAAACTGTCACGGACGAATGGAACAGTAAATTTCATCTATATTTTACAAAAGTGAAAATAAGTCAGATAATAAAAACAACGCTTGGAATTGCGTCGCTGTTTATTTTTAGTCTGGCGTTTAGAGAATTACTTAAATTGACAGACAACAGGGATGTTACCGAAAAAAGTCTCGCTCTACTCTCCAAAGGACTTGAAGCAGCGGAAAATGGACAATACGAGCAATCGCTTGATATTCTATCCAAGTCGTTAAAACTCGATTCAACCAATATCGAAGCCCGTAATTCTATGGGACAGATTTTATTGCGTATGAAAAAATACACTGAAGCAATCGAAAGATTAAGTGTAAAAACGGCTAATGCCGAGACATTGAAAATCAGAGGTGACGCATACTTTGCTCTGGAAAACTACAGCGCTGCTTTTACTGATTATTCCGAATCATTGAAAATTTCGCCAAATGCTGCTGCTTATGCAGGCTTGGGAAATGTATTCGTAAAAATGAACAATATTACCGAAGGGATAAACAACTATACGAAAGCAATAGC
>JAISDK010000235.1 GCA_031264875.1 Prevotellaceae bacterium | reverse complement strand
AGATAGCATAACGAGAAGATGTTGAATTGATGGAGTCGAATTTGCCTGAGTTCTAATCTGACTTTTCTGCACCTCAAGAATTCTTGCATCCAATACCATTTCAAACTCGTCAAGGTCAAGACCTAAGGATTCCGCTTTTTTGAAAAGCACTTGTTTCCCTTTTTCCGATATAACTCCATCAGCAAGAGCAATGGCAATCAATTTTTCCAGTGAAGCATCATACATGCCGCTTGTTAGATTTGCTGTTGAGTCTTGTGCATCATTTTGCGATTGAAGACTGCCAGACAACTGATTGCCTGCTGTTGCTACATCTGCACCTTTGTTTATTTTATCTAATATTATCATGATATTATTTAATTTATATGGTTATTAAAATTCAAACTCAATTTTCGTTCACATATTCTGGCAAATCGTATGCGGCGCCATATCCGGGCTGCAGGCGGATAAAATCCATAAGACGGTCAATTTCGGGAGTATCCACGAAAGCGCACTGTACGCGAATCGGGTCGGCTCCGCCTGTCGATACAAGCATATCGCCGCGTCCGATAAGTCGGTTTGCTCCGGGGACGTCCAGTATTGTTATCGAATCGATCGTCGAAGTAACGCGAAGCGCTATGCGCGCCGGAAAATTCGCTTTTATTAATCCGGTGATAATGTCCGTTGTGGGTCTCTGTGTTGCAATAATCAGATGTATTCCTGTGGCGCGCGCCAGCTGAGCTAATCGGGCTATGGGTTCCTCGAATTCCTTTCCGGCAGTCATGATAAGGTCGGCAAACTCGTCTATAACCAGCAGGATATATGGCATGTACCTGTGTCCATTCATGGGATTCAGCTGTCTGTTTACAAACTTTTCGTTGTATTCCTTCACATTCCTGACGCCTGCCATCTTGAGAAGATCATAGCGGTTATCCATTTCCATACACAGTGATTTTAAAGTATGTACAACTTTTTGCGTATCGCTTATGACTGGCTCTTCAATACCGGGCAGCTTGGCAAGAAAATGCTTTTCGATTTTGCTGTATGGCGTAAGTTCCACCTTTTTAGGATCAACTATAACGATTTTCAGTTCTGCAGGATGTTTCCTGTACAGCAGGGAAGCGAGTATGACGTTAAGTAGCGCCGATTTTCCCTGTCCCGTCGCTCCCGCGACAAGCAGGTGTGGCATTTTTGCGAGGTCGAATGTGTATATTTCTCCTGAAATGGTTTTCCCGATGACAAGCGGCAAATCGAACCTGGATTCCTGGAATTTCGCCGACTTAATGACGGAACGCATGGAAACAATGTCCGGTTCGTCGTTGGGGACTTCGATTCTGACCGCTCCCTTTCCGGGCATCGGGGCGATGATGCGAACTCCGGCAGCCGCGATACTCCAGGCTATATCGTCCTCAAAACGCCTTATCCGGGCAATGCTGTCGCCTTCTTTCGGGACTATTTCATAGAAGGTTACAGTGGGACCGACTGTGGCGTAAATTTTCTCGATACCTGTTTTATACTGTCCGAGAATTTCCACAATCTTATCCCTATTTCTCTTCAGTTCCTCGTTATCTATCCTGTCTCCTGTGGTTTTATAATCCTCAAGCAAATCTACGGGCGGACGCTGATATCCCGAAAGGTCTTTGCTCGGATCGTACAGTTCGCCTGTCAGGAATTCTTCGGGAAGATACTCTTCTTCTGTTATTTTAACGCCGAAATCCAAATCCCTGTCATACTGCGGAATTATCGGCGTCTGTTCCATGTCCGGCTTTTTACTGTAGTTTTCCAGTATTACTCTTTTTTGCATTTTCACTGCTATCCATTAATTGTAAATGAATTTGACTGCCGATTAATTCCAGTTCCTTTTTCAATTCCGGGATATCGTTTTTGTTGATTATATTCTTCTTCAACAGAATAGCGCCAACCCGCCTCAAATCTTTTCCGGTCTTTACAGTGCGGTCTTCCTTATAAATGCGCTTTGTAATATCACACAAACGGGGCAGCTTCTCTTTGTTTGTATCCAAAATTTCCCTTTTTGATATAATATGGTCTAATACCACCTGACTGAAAGTTTTTACAGACAGCTTGAATTTTCCCTTGCTGTCCGCTGTATTTGAATACAGTTCAAATGACCGGTCTTTTATATTAAACAATACCGTACCGTCTTCCAGAACAGAAATGGAACTCGCTTCCGACAATTTAAACTCTTTATCTTTTGTGATAATTCTTGTGTTGGCAATTTGATTTTCTATCCATTTATCAAAAAAGTCTTTTTCGGAATTTTGATAAAAAAGTGTTTTTATGGCGCTTACCGGAAAACAAATCTCGCTGTTTGGACGGTTTTGTGTAATCAAGCGGAATCTAAAGTTATTGTACACATCCTGCCTTGTATAATCATGGACTGTCGCTTTCGAAATGTCCCCGACTTTTATACTCCCGTCTGTGGTTTGGGTCGCTATGGTTTCAGAAGGTAATTGCTGTCCGCAAACATCTACGTTTTCGTCAATATAGTTGTAAATAAACTCCCGATACTGATTCAACCCGCTTTTCCAGTTTTGAATTGTTTTTTCCGCTTTTCCAAGCAATTTGTCCAGCTCTTTTTTACATAACTCATCATATACCCGAACAATCAAATTGTCGGCGCCAAGACTGTCGCCTGCGGTAATCGAGGCTTGAAGCTGGTCA
>JAISDK010000188.1 GCA_031264875.1 Prevotellaceae bacterium | reverse complement strand
ATTTGCGCCCGATAAATATACAACATAAAACAATGACTATATGTGTAAAAGGTTAAATTTGGCAATTGCTGCGGCAATAATTATGGTATTTGGCGCATGCAGCGGCAGCGCGTCAAAAGAAAGTGCATCGGTAAAAGAGATTTACGAATGGCGTATTTATACGCTCAAAGACAACGGAGCTGAGCCTCTCGACAGTTTTTTCAAAGAAACGCTGATTCCGGCTTATAACCGACAGGGTGTTACTGTCGGCGCATTCAAGCTGTACAGGGAAACGGATTCTGTTCGCTACCTGTTGCTTGTATATCCGGATATTGCAAGTTATCACAAGGCTAAGCACGAGATATGGAATGACGGGGTTTTCATGAAAGCAGCCCGTCCGTTTTACGACCGTACAGCGCCGAATCCTGTATATCTGGAATTTGAAACTTTACTGTGCGAAGCGTTTGACAAAATTCCCAAAATGAGGATTCCCGATAAAAACCGTACATTATTTGAACTGCGTCACTACAAAAGTCCCAATGAGGAAGCCAATCAGCGGAAAATAAAGATGTTTAATGTCGATGAGATTGCCGTTTTCGATAAAGTGGGAATCAATTCGGTATGTTATGGCGAAGTGCTGGCAGGCATTCGCATGCCTTCAGTAATATATCTCACATGGTATAAGGACGAACCGACGCGCAATGCCGTTTGGGGAGAATTTGTGAAACATCCCGACTGGCTGAGTATAAAGGGTATGACGGACTATGCCTACACGGCAACCGACAACAAAAACCGCTTGCTGTCACCGATGTCTTACTCGCAATTTTAAAGCATCATGCAATATAAACTTTCCGAAATTGCAGATATTCTTGGATGTACATATCGTGGAAACGATGCAGTGGTCAATCACATTTTTGTCGATAGCCGCAACCGAATCGACAGGGCTGAGACTGCGCTTTTTGTTGCCGTGAAAGGTGAACGGCATGACGGACACGACTATGTTGGGGAACTCTATGCGAAAGGTATCCGTAACTTCATTGTAAGCAGTGATTTTAAGGCAGAAAATCTTGACGGTGGAAATATTGTTGCCGTAGAAAACACTCTGAAAGCTATTCAGGATATTGCTGCAAACTACAGGGATACATTTTCTTTTCCCGTACTGGGAATAACCGGAAGCAACGGAAAAACCTGTGTCAAGGAATGGATATACCAGATATTTCGAAATACGGCAAAAGTCAGCCGCAGCCCCAGAAGCTATAACTCACAGACAGGAGCGCCATTGTCGATCTTAATGGCCGACAGCGCTTCGGAACTCGGAATATTTGAAGCCGGCATTTCGATGCCCGGAGAAATGGCGCGTCTGGAAAAAATATTACATCCCGATACGGGGATATTTACCAACATTGGCGACGCACATCAGGAAAATTTTGCCGACGTCGAACAGAAAATCAGCGAAAAACTGCATCTGTTTGAAAGATCGAAACTGCTGATATACTGTTCGGATTACCGTTCCCTGCACAGGGCGGTCGCGGAATCGACGCACGGCTGTGCGACATTCGTCTGGGGACATGGCGACGAATGTAATTTGAAGATATTGAGCATAACGAATGTGGTGAATAAAACTGTTGTTAAAATAAAGGTAAACGACAGTGTATTAAGAGACAGGATCGGAGAGGAAGCGGAGTTTGAAATACCGTTCTACGATTCGGCGTCGGTGGAAAACTGTATGCACTGCATCGCGTTTTCCTTAACGGAAGGGCTTGACATCAATCTGTTAAAGGCAAATCTGGCAAATCTTGTTCCGGTTGCAATGCGGCTGGAACTGAAAGAAGGGATTAACAAGTGCACAATAATCAATGATTCATACAATTCGGACATTAATTCGCTCACCATTGCCCTGGATTTTCTGGACGGACTGACACAGCACTGTAAGAAAACTTTGATTTTGTCCGACATCATGCAAAGCGAACCGGACGAAAAAAAACTCTACCTGCAAGTATCCAAACTGCTTCAATCGAGAGGAATAACCCGGTTTATCGGAATCGGAGAAGCTCTGAAACGCAATTCGGGGATGTTCGCCACAAACGCGAACATCCCCGATTGCAGGTTTTACAGCGATACGGACAAATTTCTGTTACACTGCAATAAAGCCGGATTCAGCAGCGAAGCCGTGCTTTTGAAAGGCGGACGACAGTTTCGTTTTGAAAGAATATCGCATTTACTGGAAATACAGGTACATCAGACTGTTCTTGAGATTAATATGAATGCAGTGGTGAACAATCTGAACTATTTCAAGTCGAAATTGAACAGCGGGGTAAAGCTGATGGCCATGGTTAAAGCATCGTCCTACGGTCACGGTTCTTCGGAAATAGCCGCGCTGTTGCAGTATCATAGAATTGATTATCTGGCTGTAGCATATGCCGACGAAGGCGTCGCTCTCAGGGAGGCGGGAATTACGGCGTCTGTTGTGGTGCTGAATACCGAACCCGACAATTTTGATATTATGATTGAATATCTGCTCGAACCGGAAATCTACAGCATAAATTCACTGGTTTCTTTTGTGAAAACAGCTGCCACAATGGGCATAAGCAATTATCCGGTACATATCAAAGTCGATACTGGAATGCACCGGCTCGGTTTTGTAGAAAATGATTTGCCCGGACTGTGCAGTATTCTGAGACACAGCCATGAAGTTAAAGTTGCATCCGTTTTTTCCCATCTTGCCGCATCCGATGAAAGCCGGCACGATGAATTTACTGCCTTGCAAATTGAACGGTTCACAATATTCTGTAAGTCACTGGAAAAAGAAACCGGATATCCTTTTATCCGACACATATTAAATTCTGCGGGAATAGAGCGGTTTCCTGAAGCCCAGTTTGACATGGTACGTCTGGGCATCGGTCTTTACGGCGTTGGAATTGAGGAAAACAGTAAATACCTTGTCAATATCGGAACTCTCAGCAGTGCAATCGTGCAAATCAAGCAGATCGACAAAGGCGAGACTGTTGGCTACGGAAGACATGGCATAGCCAAAACCGCAAAAACAATAGCCACAGTGCCAATAGGATATGCCGACGGTCTGATCAGAAAACTCGGTAATGGCAGAGGTTATTTCATGCTCAACGGAAAACCGGCTCCGATTATCGGCAATATCTGTATGGATTCCTGTATGATAGATATAACGGACATCGACGCCAAGGAAGGCGACAGAGTGACCGTTATGGGAGACGACCCATCTGTCTCCGACATCGCAGATGCCGTATGTACAATACCTTACGAGATATTGACCGGTATTTCGCAACGTGTAAAACGTATTTATGTATCCGACTGAAAAATAAAGAATCAAACGAGGTTCTAAAAGAGTCAAGCGAGACACTAAGGGAAGGAAAATTAATAACATATAACAATATAAACTTTCTATATTGCTTCGTACCTCGCAATGACGAACAACGATGGTTTGCTTCGATTTATGATGACTGTTGTTATGTCCTGACTAAGGAATTGTTGTGAAATAAATTGACTGTTTTCTTAATCTCTTGTGATATAATATTGCCGTCAGCTTTAGCTGACGGAACTTTTTGTAAATCTTGTCTTTGGGATTGTGTCCTGCATTTTCTTATCCGTCAGCTAAAGCTGACGGCAATACAATCGCTTAAATAATATCTGTTATATCTTGTTTATTTCGCATACCTTAGGTACGCGAAATAAATAATATGTAAAT
>JAISDK010000213.1 GCA_031264875.1 Prevotellaceae bacterium | reverse complement strand
TCTCCCGCTCTCGCCGGACGTCACCTCCGCGCCCCGCCGGAAGTCACTTCCGCGCCCCGCCGGAAGTCAACTCCGCGCCTCGCCGGAGGTCACCTCCGCGCCTCGCCGGAGGTCATCTCCGCGCCTCGCCGGAGGTCATTCTTGTGCCTCGTCGGAGTGGTCACATTCGAGCCTGTAGTTCGGTCATAGACCGGCGGGAGCTCGATGACTGAAACGTCCAGCCTAGTCGTCACATGCACGGCAAAAGTATCATTGCGTACAGCGCCATATTACACCTCATGCTATTTTAAGAGGTATATTTTCGGACTTTTTTGTCATTATTGATTGATTAAGGGAAGGAAAATTAATAACATATAACAATGTGAACTTTCTGGATAGCTTCGTACCTCGCAATGACGAACAACGATGGTTTGCTTCGATTTATGACGACTGTTGTTATGTTCTGATTAAGGAATTGTTGTGAAATAAATTGACTGTTCTCTTAATCTCTTGTGATAAAATATTGCCGTCAGCTTTAGCTGACGGAATTTTTTGAACATCTTTTTGAACATCTTGTCTTTGGGCTTGTGTCCTGCATTTTCTTATCCGTCAGCTAAAGCTGACGGCAATACAATCGCTTAAATAATATATGTTATATCCTGTTTATTTCGCGTACCTAAAAACGTTATTATAGCCGACGGTTTCAATCGCCGGATGGTTACGGATATTTGGAATGTGATCTATCCTACAACGCTAAGGCGGGGCTAACCTGTGTGGTTGCCCCGCCTGTACGCTGATATTCATGGCCGCTCTTTTGGAGCATGGCGCTGCTTGTTGTGTATTAATGGTGTTTTACAGCGAATTGCAAATATCGCTGTTTGCCTGTTTCAGCCTGTCTTCTTCCATTTTTATAACTTTCCGGTCGTAGGTCATCAGTCCGTTTACTTCGCCTTCGACGTCTGTTGTTTGAGTGTAAACGGCTGCCGAATATCCGCGCTTAATGGTCTCCTTCAACATTTCGGCATATTTGACATACTCGTCTGTAATTTCCTTCGGGCTTTTGAACTTGACATATCCCCAGTTTTTATCGGATTGCCACAAATGTCCTTCGAGAGCAAGGCCGATACCGCCATATTCTCCTAAAACATTTACTTTTTTTGTGTTAATCAGCGATATGCGTGGACTGGGATAGTGGTGTATATCCAGTATGTCTCCGGCTTCGAGGTAATGATTTCCACCGCTGGCGGGATTAACGAGACGCGAAGGATCATGGCTTTTCGTCCATGCGGCAATTTCCGGGGACTTGAACTGTCCCCATGCTTCGTTGAAGGGTACCCATACAACGATGCATGGATTGGGTTTCAGAAAATCGATTACCTCTTTCCATTCCCGACGGAAGTTTGTTTCGGATTCTTCCGGTCGAACGGCTTCCCTGCCGTCAAAGAACTGATGCATTTGCCATTGTGGCGAGTTTCCTCCGCTCGGCATGTCCTGCCATACGAGTATCCCGACACGGTCGCAGTGAGTGTACCAGCGGGCGGGTTCTACTTTGACATGCTTGCGTATCATGTTGAATCCGAAGTCTCTTGTCTTGCGGATGTCATACAGCAGGGCTTCGTCGGTGGGCGCCGTGTACAGGCCGTCGGGCCACCATCCCTGATCCAGTGGGCCGAACTGGAAATAGTCTTTGTTGTTCAACTGCATGCGCATAATTCCATCTTTGTCGGCTTTGGCGGATATTTTGCGCATTGCGGCGTATCCGGTGACTCTGTCCTGCAGTTTCCCGTTTTCGTACAGGCTGATTTCAAGGTCGTAGAGGAAAGGCGATTCCGGCGACCAGAGCTTCATATCCGGAATTGGAATATTGTACTGCTGTCCGGCTGCAAATTTGGCGGCAGCAACTGTTTTGCCTGCGTCCCTGACTGAAACTTCTACTATGTCGCCGGGAGAGGTATTTGCCACGCAAACATTTACGGATAACTGTCGTGTGTCTATATCGGCTGTTGGAACTATTGCCGCGATGTGCTTTTTGGCGACCGGCTCGATCCATACCGTTTGCCAGATGCCCGATACGGGAGTGTACCATATTCCTTCGGGCTTGTTGACTTGCTTCCCTCTTGGCTGGAAACTGTCGTTTGTCGGATCCCATACTTTGACGATGAGCTTTTGTTCTCCCTGTTTCAGATAGGGGGTTATGTCAAATGAAAAGGGAGTGTATCCGCCTTTGTGTTCCCCAATTTTGACGTCGTTTACAAATACTTCGGCTTTCCAGTCAACTGCTCCGAAGTGAAGCAGAACTGATTTGCCTTTCCATGCCGAAGGTACTGTAAATGTACGCTTATACCACAGTTCGCTGTCTTTTCCGAGCCTTTTTTCTACTCCTGACAAGCTGGATTCAATGGCAAAAGGTACCAGTATTTTACCGTCGAATTTGTCCGGTGCGGCAGCGCCAACTGGCAATACGGCATAGTCCCACAGTCCGTTAAGATTATTCCACTGTGTGCGTTCCATGACAGGACGTGGATATTCCGGCAAAACTTTCTCCGGATTCACGTCGTCTGCCCATTTTGTCCGTATCTTGTCGGTGGACGGATTCCACTGTGCAAAACTGATAGCGGACGATAATACAAATGCTACTGAAATTAAATTTATTCTATTCATAAATATGTTATTTATACAAGTTATTTTTTATAAATCATGGACGCAAATGTAGTATGAATATTTGACTGTCACAAACAGTTGAGATTTTACAAACTTTACAGGAAAAGTCAAGCATTTTCGGGCAAATTTGCGCTTTTTACTGTGTCCGGCAATGGGTTTTTTATGAAATATGCTGGTTTCAGGCTGAAAATTTAAAGAAAATAACAGTTAAAATTACATCGTACACCAATCTGTCAATCATAATACTAATAGCCATGTTGCCGGCAATGCCACGATATAAAATCGTTGGCGGGACAAAAAAATGTTTGGCCGTTTAGATTTTTGTATAATTTTGGGGGCTTAAAAAAGTATTATCCTTATATGTAATTTAATGTAATTTTATCTTTTAAGAAATATGAAAACATATACGACAAATCAGATTAAAAACATTGTTTTGCTTGGTAGCGCCGGTTCAGGTAAAACTACTCTGGCAGAGGCCATGATGTTCGAAGGAAAGGTGATAGACCGGCGAGGGAGTGTGGATGCTAAAAACACTGTTTCCGACTATACCGAAGTAGAACAGCTGTATAAACGGTCGATATACTCAACGCCGTTATATACTGAGTATAATGGTCACAAGCTGAACATCATCGACACTCCGGGCGCCGATGATTTTGTAAATGGGGTTATCTCTGCCATGAAAGTTGCCGATTCCTGTGTACTAACCGTTAATGCACAGTCGGGTGTGGAAATCGGAACCCGTACACTGAGCAGGTGGGCGGAGAAAAACAGGAAACCCGTGATCGTGGCGGTAAATCAGCTAGACCACGAAAAGGCTAACTGGGAAACAACTGTCGAATCGCTGAAGCAGTCATTCGGAAATCATATTGTCATTATACAGTATCCCCTGTCGGCGGGCAGCGGATTCAATGGCTTCGTTGATGTGCTGAAAATGAAATACTATACGTTCAAAGACGATAACGGCTCCAGAGTGGAAAACGAAATTCCGGCAGCCGAGGCCGGGAGAGCAGCCGAATATCATAACTCGCTGGTTGAATCTGCCGCCGAACATGATGAGTCTCTAATGGAAATATTTTTCGACAAAGGCGAGCTTACCGAAGACGAAATACTGAAGGGTTTGTCAATGGGAATCAAGACGAGAAGCGCTTTTCCCGTATTCTGCCTTTCTGCAAAAAAAGACATAGGTACCAAACGGCTGATGGATTTTATTACCAATGTAGCTCCTTATCCCGACAACGGAAACGTGTTTGTTACGGAAACAGGAATCGAAGTGCCGTGCGACGTAAACGGCCCAGCATCGGTGTTTGTATATAAAACCTCTGTAGAACAGCATATCGGCGAAGTAAGTTATTTTCGGGTAGTATCGGGAATCATCAGGGAAGGAATGGACATGGTTAATGCTTCCAACGATACTAAAGAGCGACTGTCGAGCCTGTTTGCTGTGGCAGGCAAAAAACGGGAAAAGGTTACGGAAATGGTCGCAGGCGACTTGGGCTGTACCGTTAAATTGAAAAATACAAAGACAAATCAGACCCTTAACGCAGGAATTGACTGGAAATTCGTTCCGATAATCTTTCCCGATCCGAAATTCCGCACGGCAGTCAAGGCAAAAAATGAGAATGAAGATGAGAAACTCAGCGAACTCCTGCACCGTGCGCACCAGGAAGACCCGACTCTGATAGTCGAATATTCCAAGGAATTGAAACAGACAATACTTAGCGGTCAGGGAGAACACCATGTCAATATCCTGAAATGGGAACTGCTCAACAATCACAAAATAGATATCGACCTGTTTGCTCCAAAAATCCCTTACAGGGAAACAATAACAAAAGTCGCTCTTGCTGACTACCGTCATAAAAAACAGTCGGGAGGAGCCGGACAATTTGGCGAAGTTCACATTGTTATTGAACCTCATATCGAAGGCGCTCCCGACACCGCAATATTGAAACTCGACGGAAAAGAACTGAAGTTCAGCCTTAGAGGAAAAGAAGAAATAAGCTTGGACTGGGGTGGAAAACTTGTTTACTACAACAGTATTGTTGGCGGTTCTATCGACGCCAGGTTTATGCCTGCCATATTAAAAGGTGTAATGGAAAAAATGGAAGAAGGGCCTCTCACCGGATCATACGCCCGCGATATTCGCGTAATCGTGTATGACGGAAAGATGCATCCCGTAGATTCCAACGAATTATCTTTCCGCCTCGCAGGGCGTAATGCCTTTAAAGAGGCCTTCAAAAAGGCAGGTCCCAAAATTATGGAACCTATATACAACGTAAGTATCTATGTCCCCTCGGAGTACATGGGAGATGTGATGAGCGACATGCAAAACCGGAGAGCAATTATCGAAGGTATGGAAAGCGATAGCGGATTTGAAGTTATCAAGGCCAGAGTACCTTTGGCTGAAATGTACAAGTATTCAACATCTCTCAGTTCCCTGACTTCGGGAAGTGCAACATTTACAATGAAATTTGCCGATTACCAACAGGTTCCTGCCGATGTTCAGGATAAACTGCTGAAAGCATACGAAGCCGAAGAAAAAGATGAATGACAAATTTTTAAGTACTAAAATGGGGTGATTTTTTTATTTTTTTTTGTTTTAGTTCCCTTGCTTCCCGTCTCGTCTCCGAGATATGGAAGCAAGGTTTTTTTCGGGTGTATTCCGATAATATCGACATAAGTATAGCAAGTAAAAGAATCTGTATAAAAAACTATTACTACATTTGCAGCCGTAATTGAAAATCAATCATAAGAAAAAAATAAAGAAGGTCACATGACAACAAGAAGAAAATTTATCAAGCAGTTCTCCGCAATCGTTGCGGGAGGATTTTTAGGCGGGAATCTGTTTTCCGCCTGTCAAACAGGAGAAATAGTCCTGACAAACCGGTCGGGCATACAATGGACACGCAGATGACGCAGATTCAAAAGATTTACACAGATTTTTGTCTGCAAAAACTGGTGGTATCTGCGTGCTATATTTGCAGGATTTTGATATAATTTATAAATTGGATAAAGATAATGACAAACAAATTTGGTTTTATTATTTTGATTGCGCTGTCGATGTTGACGGCGTCCTGTGTTAGCAGCAGGAAAGAACCCGTAAAATGGGTGAAGTATGAAAACAATCCCGTCCTTGGCGGCGGCGATTTGGGGACGGTATTCGATGTATCCTTACTTAAAGATGATGGCGTTTATAA
>JAISDK010000074.1 GCA_031264875.1 Prevotellaceae bacterium | reverse complement strand
AGAGACACAATTTTCAAATAGTTATGCTGTCACGCAATTTATCAGGCATATATTAAATGGACACTTGGGGGAAATGTCCAATCCTGTAGTGAAACAAATGGCATCCGTATTTTTTTGGCGCTATATTTGCTTTTGCGGAGGTGTTGATCTTGAAAAACGAACAGGATTTTGCGATTGTGAATGGTTTCGGTTAGAATTTGTACACTCACCTGAACCTTAAACGAGAATATATATTGTTCAAGTATGACGATGGAAGCTGGAAAACCTGCGTGGAAAAAATCAGAAAAATCGTATATAAGGAATTTAATGAGCGCCGAATACAAAACATTTAACATGAGGCGTACTGCCTGAATAGTCTCTACGTTTATTTTTGGGCTTTGCAAGGCAGAGCCTTGCTTTTAACACGACGTAGTCTGGAGACTACGCCGAGCGAGGGTTATTTCATGCCATTTCAGGGCTATTGCCTATAAGTCTTAAGGACTTTAAAGTCCTTAAAGACTTTAAAGTCCTTAAGACTTATAGGCAATAGCATGGCTTAACTTGACGACATTGGTCTGGAGACTACGCCGAGCGAGGGTAAATTCCAGTAACATAAAAACCTCGTCCGAAATCTTTTCCCGGCTTGCTTTTGCTCAAATCGACCACCTCGACAAGCATGTCACTTCCGTGAAATACCTTCATTTATCTGTATCCTCCATTATTGCGACATACTTTATAAATATCTCTCACCGCCCAAAACGGGTTGTCAATGTGCAGCGCCCACCAACATTCGAATATATAGTCAATTCCGCCGTATGTTTTCAGATAGCGGTATGCTTCCTGCCGGTTCATCTTGTACGATGTGGCAAACTCTTCGATGATGAATGTAACGAATCCTATTTTATTTTTCGTTTCGTTATCCAGAATATTTGTTCCCATCTTAATAATTTTTTATGGCAAAGGTAACAGTTATTTATTACATAAACCGTTTTTATTCATTGCAACACTTCCAGTACATAGCTAAACGAAGATATGGGGCATGAGGCAGTTATTTTAGCTGAACATTATCTATCAAACGGATTTCACCTGCGTGAACGGCTACACAGGCAAATATTTCCTCAGCATCGTCCCATTCGGAAACGGTCTGCATAGCGGCATCGACTGTTTCCACATACTCAACCTTAAGTTCGGGCGAGAGGTTTATCCGCCGAATGGTTTCGTCTCTGAGTTCGGTCACGGTCATTACACCTGCCTGTTGCTTAGCGTGGAACAGCGCCCGGGAAATTCCGGCGGCTTCCTTTCTCTGAATTTCCGACAGCAGCATGTTTCGCGAACTCATGGCAAGCCCGTCCTGTTCGCGGACGGTAGGACAGACGACTATTCCGGTTGTCAGATTCAGCTGTTTCACCATGCTTTTTATTATACATACCTGCTGAAAGTCTTTCTGTCCGAAAAAGGATTTGTCGGGATTCACAATATCGAACAGGCGGCTAACAACTTGGGCAACCCCGTTGAAATGTCCCGGTCGGAATTTTCCTTCCATGACTTTGTCCAGCGTTCCGAAATCGAAAACCCGGTTGTCCCTTTCGGGATATACTTCTTCTTCGGTGGGAGCGAAAACTATATCGCATCCCGCATTTTCCAGTATTTCCAGGTCACACTCCAGCGTTCTCGGATACCGCCGGTAATCTTCCCTGTCGTTGAACTGTGCGGGGTTGACGAAAATGCTTGCCACCGTGACGCCGCACATCGACCTGCAGCGTTCGACCAGCGACAGATGTCCCTGATGCAGAGCGCCCATGGTCGGCACAAAACCGACTGTCCTGTCCTTTCTTAACTCGGACAGTCTTGGTTTTAACTCCGAAACTTTCACATATTTTTCCATTTGCAAACGATATTTATGTCCTTAAAGCCATGCGTAACCGGTCATAACCGAGCGTGGCGCTATCTGATGTTTACCACGCTGATTATGTCGGCAAATACTCCGGCGGCAGTCACATCTGCTCCGGCTCCATATCCCTTGATCATCATCGGATATTCCTTATAACGGTCAGTAGTAATCAGGATTATATTATTGCTTCCTTCCAGCTCGAAAAACGGATGACTTCTGTCCACTTCCTGCAATCCCACCGAAGTGTCCACCGTTTTTCCGTTATTGTGCAAAGTAGCCACAAACCTGAATTTTTTTCCCTGCTCTGCCAGCAGTTTTCTTTTAAGCTCAAACCCGTCGTCCAGTTTTTGCAGTTCCGACCAGAAAGAATCCAGCGAACCTTCGAAACAGTTGTGCGGAATGAACAGGTTAGCCTTAACGTCGCTTTGCTCGACACGGTATCCGGCTTCGCGCGAGAGGATCACCAGTTTGCGAATCACGTCCTTTCCACTCAGATCGATTCTCGGATCCGGTTCCGAATATCCCGCGTCCTTAGCCATCCTTACCGCCCGGCTCATCGAAACATCTTCGCTCAGCACGTTGAAAATGTAATTCAGGGTACCCGACAGCACCGCCTCCAGTTTTATAATCCTGTCTCCGCTGTTTATAAGCGCATTGATAGTGTTGATAATCGGGAGGCCGGCTCCGACGTTTGTCTCAAACAGGAATTTCACTCCGCTTTTCCTGGCGCTCTGTTTCAGTTCGGCATAAGTTTCGTATGAAGACGAAGCGGCGATTTTGTTTGCGGCAACCACGGATATGTTGTGTTTCAGCAGATCACCGTATATCGAGGGAATATCGTCATTTGCCGTGCAATCCACAAAAATACTGTTGAACAGGTTGAGGTTAATAATGCTTTCCCGGACATTCTGCGGAGTGGAAGGCAAAACATTTCCGCCGTCCTTTTCGATTTCCTGCGGGTCGGCTTCAAGTACATGCCTGTAATCTTCGATACTGATACCTTCCCTGTTGCAGACAAAACGCTTTGAATTGGCCAGTCCGATTATTTTTATTTCGAGCGAGTTATTGGCGCGCAACGTGGCTATCTGACTTTGAATCTGCTTCAGGAGATTGCCGCCCACAGTGCCGACGCCTGCCAGAAATATGTTGATAACCTGATATTCCGAAAGGAAAAACGAATCGTGGATTGTGCTAAGCGACTTTTGCAGATTTTCCCTGTTCACAACCACCGAGACATGCATCTGCGGCGCGCCCTGGGCAATGGCAATGACGTTTATGCCGTTACGTCCCAGAGTGTTGAACAGCCGGGCATCGATACCCGGAGTTCCCTTCATGTTTTCGCCCACGATTGCAACCGTAGCGAGATCGCTTTGTGCAAATATCTGATCGACCTCTCTCTGGGCGATTTCCTTTTCAAACGCCTTTTTCAGCAACGACACTGCCAGCGAGGCGTCGGCATTCTTCACGCCGAGCGTGATGCTGTTTTCAGACGAAGCCTGCGATACCAGAAACACGCTTATCCCGCTGCTGGCAAGCGTATTGAAAATCCTCGAATCAACGCCTATAACGCCAACCATTCCATGTCCCTGCACCGTTATCAGGCAAGTGTCGCTGATTGAAGAGATTCCTTTTATGGGACTTTTCTTGTCCGTTTCGTGTTCCTGCGAGATATAGGTGCCCTTGAGTTCCGGCTTGAAGGTGTTCTTTATCCGTACCGGAATCTTCTTGTGGAAAACGGGATAGATTGTTGGAGGATAAATGACTTTTGCACCGAAATTACAGAGTTCGAGAGCTTCGAGATAACTGAGCTTTTCGATAACGTATGCGTTGTTAATAACTTTGGGGTCAGCGGTCATGAAACCGTCCACGTCTGTCCATATTTCGAGTACGCTGGCTCCAAGTTCAGCTGCAATAATCGACGCCGTGTAGTCGGAACCTCCGCGTCCGAGATTGGTTATGTCGCCGCTAACGGCATCCGCCGAAATAAATCCCGGTACAACAGACACTTTTGGCAGCGTGGCGAATGTTTCCCTTATCAGCTTGCCGGTAAGCTCGAAATTTACCGTATGCCGGTTAAATTCCCTGACGGTCTTGATAAATGCGCACGAATCGAATAACTGTGCATTCAAAACATAACTTGTGAAAAACGAGGAAATTCGTTCCCCGTAACTTACAATCAGGTCGGAGGTTTTCGACGACAAATCACGTATCAGCGAGATGCCCTGCAATATTTTACACAGTTCTTCGAGCATCTTGCCGGTTTTGTCGAATACGAAGTCCGCACTGCCGCCGGTAACGGTCTTATATATCAAATCCCTGTGTATTTTTACAATCTCCAGGTATTCCGCGTTATATTCAGCGCCCCGCGCCGCCAGGCGCGATACTTCTATGAGACGGTCGGTTATGCCGCCCACCGCTGAAACTACAACTATAACAGGTTCTTTTTCTGCCTCAACAATTCGTTTTACGTTAAAGACAACATCTGCCGAACCTACAGATGAACCGCCGAATTTTAATACTTTCATCTACAATTTGTTTTATTACACAAAACCTTTCTTTCCGAACTGTTTTGCATATTTTTCTATTTTATGGTTTGTTTATAAATTCCAATACGGAACTGATTTATTGACTTGTTATATGGAAATGAATAAATTAATACGCCCTCACGGGCATGAATCTTAAAGTGGCGCAATATATCTTATTCATAATCTGTCATTAATTTTTAAGGCGCAAAGGTAGTAATCTTTTTAATATTTTGATATTCTCTGCCTGTTTTTTGGGTGTATTCCAAAATGTTGTTTGCATCAGGCGCGCAAAAAAGAAACAGCGGACGGCTATTGAAGGGCCGCCCGCTGTCTGTTACATATCCATACGGAATTAATAGCGGTTTTTTTTATATCCGCCGCCACCGCCGCCGCCACGGTTGTATCCGTCGCTGCCACCGCGGTTGTATCCGCCGCCGCTGCCACCACGATTGGAGCCGCCGCCGCCACGGTTGGAACCGCCGCCACGATTGAATCCTCCATCGTTTCTTTTGTCTGTTTTTGGACGGGCAACGCTGACACTGATTGTTTTGCCATCAAGTTCGGTTTCATTCAGTTCGTCAATAGCCCTCTGACCTTCCGTCTCATCCGGCATTTCAACGAAACCGAATCCGCGTGAACGGCCTGTTTCCCTGTCTGTAATAACGTTAGCGGATTTTACGTCTCCGTATTCCGAGAATAATTGCTGTAAGCTATCGGCATCTGTGCTGTAGCTTAGATTTGAAACATAAATGTTCATTTTTTTCTGTATTTAATATAAATAATTATTTTCATTTCACTTTGCGGAATGGCTATTCATAGCCGTAAAGTATTGCTGTTACTTTTTACGGGCGATTTCGAATTCATCTTTAAGTTTGGCTATCACTTCTTTAACACTGCTGATTTTATCGGCAAGGTATGCGTTTGCTCCGGCAAAGGCGTAACCTCTGTCCATGTTTCCCTTGAATGCGTTGTAAAGGGCTCTGATGATGCAGTATGAACTTTTGGTATAGTCGCAGGTTTTGATGCAGCGGTACGGACAGCCTTGCGGCTTTTCGTTGCCTTCGTTGACACTGCGTATAAATTTCCCGTCGAAAGCGCGTCCGGGCATTCCGACAGGGCTTTGAATAATCATCATGTCTTTCTGTGAAGAATTGATATATACCTGTTTAAAAACAGGCGAGGCATCACATTCATCGGTTGTAACAAAAATGCTGCCCATCTGTACTCCTGTTGCTCCAAGCCCGATAAAACGCAGTATATCTTCTCCCGTTGATATTCCTCCGGCAGCAATGACGGGAATCGTTTTTTTATCGCTGTACCGTGATACTGTGGCTACTACTTCCGGTATTATACGTTCAAGCGAATGGACTTCATCTTCGATCTGTTCTCTTTTGAATCCTAAATGACCTCCCGCTTTCGGTCCCTCTACGACAATGGCGTCGGGAAGATAGTTGTAGTTAATATTCCATTTATCGCATACTATTTTGGCTGCACGGGCTGAAGAAACAATCGGAGCTAAAAGCGTTTCGCTGTCGGCAGTAAGGAATGAGGGCAAATCCAGGGGCAAGCCGGCGCCCGCGAATATGATGTCTGCTTTTTCCGTTATCGCTGTGCGAACCATATCTGCATAGTTCGATAAGGCGACCATTATATTTACCCCGATTATGCCTTTGGTCTTTTCCCGTGCTTTACGAAGCTCTTCTTTAAGTCCCCAAATACAGTTTTTCAGGTAATCGCCTGAGTTCTGTTTATACAATAATCCCAATCCGGCACATGATATAACTCCGACTCCGCCTTCATTGGCAACGGCTGCCGCCAGGCCTGAAAGCGAAATCCCTACACCCATACCGCCCTGAATGATAGGCAGGTTAATTTCCCTGTTCCCTATAAAAAATGATCTCATAATTCCAAAAGTATGTCACTACACTGTATTAATATTCAAGGCGCAAAGATATGAAAATAAATTTTAATGATTATTATTTATTGAATATGAAATTTGCCTGCACCGGAAAATATATTCCAAAGGGATAAATATCAATAGATACGTGGGTGATTTATATGTCATATATAACTTTTTCGGGTATAAAATGATTCAATAAAAACTGACTGTCCGGTTACTTCTGAACGGTGCGACAGGAAGACCTGCTCCTGAGAACAGGTTACCCGTGCTTGCGTCGTCAAAACAGTAGGTTACCGATACGGGGGCTTTGACTTCCGGCGAAGAAACAATCAGTTCGTTACCCTTAATTATTCCGTTGGCATCTACATAATTGCCGTCGGCATCTGCAATTTTCAGTCCTTCGATTTTATCTCCGCTGCATTTCAAACCCGACTGCGCATGTTCGAAGGTGATTATTGCCTTATTCTTTTCTACTTTCAGCGAGAGGAATACCGGACTTTTACAGTCGTTCAGCGGCTGTCCGTAAATTTCGGCAAGCGCAAGATCTCCAAGGCGCAGGCCTACGGTTTGCTTGTCGGCAGGATGGATGTTTTTCACGTTGTTCACACGGTCTGAAATGACTGCCATTCCGGTTTTCGGAACTAATTTCGTGACCAGTTCCTGCTGTTCGCGCAGCTGTGCCGCCGCATTGCCGGTTGAGTTGTATGTATATGGTGCAATTTGAACCAGGTAGAAGGGAAATTCCTTTTTAAACTCGCTGCGCCAGCAGTTAATCATTGTCTGAAGCCCCAGTCCGTAAGTGGCATACCGGTCAATGTTCGCTTCGCCCTGATACCATACTGCGCCGGCAATGGAGTATGGGACTATCGGGTGAATCATCTGGTTGTAGCATGTACCGGGTTCGGACGGCCACCACGGATTTTTGTTCAATGCATCGGACGATGCTTTCAGCAGGGGATTGGATTCAATCAGTTCGCTCTTTGTCCATACCTCGTATGGTGTTCCTCCCCATGCCGCAACAACGATTCCTACGGGAACGTTCAGCGCGTCCTGCAGCCGGCGGGCAAAAAAATATGCCACGGCGCTCGAATTTCGCATGACTTCGGGCGTACACTGTTCCCATGAAGCGTCACAGTTGTTCTGCGGCGTTTCGGCTGTCCGCATCGGGATATGGAAGATGCGGATGTCCGGACGGTTGGCCGCCTCCGCTTCCTCGTTGCCGTTCAGGATACCGTGGTTTACCGACCATTGCATGTTCGACTGTCCGCTGCAAAGCCACACTTCGCCCAGCATGACGTTGTGAAATTCCTTAAAGTCGGCGTCCGAAGTAAAGATGCGCAGCGAATACGGTCCGCCTGCTTTCACCGTGCGGACGGTGGCCATCCATGTCCCGCCGGAGGTGGCTTTGACTTTTACCGTGTCGGCAGGCGACCAGCTGGCTACGATTTTAACTGTGCCTGCCGCAGATGCCCAGCCCCATACCGGTACTTCGCTTTGCTGCTGCAAAACCATGTTGTTGCTGAAGACGGCAGGTAACTGCACTCCCGCCCGAACTGCTGTGCCGGCGGCCATTAATCCCGTTAATACGAGAATTCCGCATAGTGTTTTGGATTTTTGAATAATAGACTGTTTCATATTTAATATTTACAATTATTTTCCGCTGAATATCTTCGACGTGGACAGCTTAATTATCTTGCCGTATTTCTCCAGCGCTTTGGCGTCAATCATTTTCGGATTACCGACGATGGCGATGGCAACGGGACGTCCCTTGATGTTTTCACTGTAGAATTTAATAATGTCGTCGAAGGTAAGGTTATTGACGGCTTCTTTGTTGGTTTCGGCTGGAGACTTGTCGTAACCTCTCAGTTTCCAGCGACGGTATGTCTGGCTTGCATTGCGGACATGCGGCTTTTCTACGGTTGCCGTTCCTTTCAGATAGTTTTTGATGTTCAGTATTCTGTCGGGGTACTGCGGCATGTCGGTTAATAGATTCATATAAATCCCGACTGCATCCAGAGTTTTGTCGGCCTGAGTTCCCACCAAGCCGTAGAAGTGCGCTTTTTTGTTTTCAACAGGCGGACGCAGGTAAATCCCTCCCGATGTATATGCCATTGAACGGTATTCACGTATTTCCTGTATTACCAGTCCGCTGAATCCGCCGCCGAAATATTCGTTGAATGCTTGGATACAGGGGTCTTTTTCTTTTTTGTAGCCGTCTCCGGCGATGTAAAAGTAAACGGTACTTTGTTTTGCATTGCTGTTGGGTAAAAACAGCACGGTATTTTCCGCATATTGCACCATGTCTTTTACTTCCGGCGAGGCGGATGCTTTTTCTCCCTGCTTGAGGGGCAGGTTACTGCTAAGAATGTCATATACCTGTTCTATCGGCAAGGCTCCGACATAGTGGATTTCGGCTTCATAGTCGGTTGCTCTCTGAAATTCGCCGGTGAGGTTGCTTACTGTCAGGGCGCTGACTTCTTCTAATGTCAAGCGGTCGATGTATTCCGATTTGTCGCCGTAGAGCAAATATTCTCTTAATGCGGCTCCGAGACTTTCATTGGATGTCTGTTCAACGGTTCGCTGCTGAAAATAGATGCCTTTCAGGCTGTTCATTTGCTTTTCGTCCAGCTGCGGCATCAGTACCTGACGGGTTAACAGGTTGCACGAGGCTTCCAGGTTTGCCTCGAATCCGTTCATGCTCACATACAGGTAACTGTTGTCCACCGAATACTTGCACGAGGCTCCCAGACTGCTAAATTCCTGCTTTACTTCCTGCACGTCCATTTGTCCCATGATTCCGGCGCTGTTCATTAAGGCGGCAGCCAGCTCCAGCTTTGGCATTTTTCCGGTTCCGATACCGAATTTTAAAGTCAGGGTAAAAATGTCGTTTTCCGGATTGTGAGTGTAAAACAGTTTTGACCGGTCATTGATTTGCCTGATTTTTACATCGTCCATACTGGCATACGAGTTGCCTGCATACTTTACGGGCAACAGGCGAAATGTTTTGGCGTATTCCGATTCAACGCCGCGTACAGGCTGCACGGGTTCATATACCGGTTTTTCTATTTCTTTTCCTTTCGGCGGTTTTCCTTCATTTAAAAGAATGGCGTAATAATCGGTACCGAAGTATTTTTTTGCTGTTTCCTTTATTTTTTCCATTGAAACGGATGCTACAATGTCTCTGTAATTAAGGAGATTCTCCAGTTTTTTCCCGTAGTTGAAACTCTCTGCGATCTCGAATGCCCTGTTGTAGTGGGATTCCATACGGATGTCGAAATTGCGTACCATCTCGTTTTTAATGGACTGTATCAGCCATTCTTCGAAATCGCCTTCCTGAAGCTTTTTTATTTTACCGAGCAACATTTTTTCGGTGGATTTCAATGACTCGAAGCGGCGCTGATTTATATCGTAACATGGTACGGCGCCCACCAGTATATGTCCTCTTTCTTTCAGGGACATTGCTCCGGCGTATCCGTTTGTCAGATCGCCGTCGAGCGATAATTTGTCTATCAAACCTGTACGGCTGGAATTGGAGAGAATGGATATGCAAATATTCAGTGCGGCGTCGTCTTCGCTGCCGGCGGGGATTCCCTGAAATGCCAGTATGACTTGCGGATATTCGGACATTTTGGCGCTGACTTCCTTTCGTCCCTTTACGGGATTTTCGGGGTATGATTTCCTTTCGGGAACAGGCCTGTTTTCCAGACGTCCGAATTTTTCTTTGATTACCGGCAGAATCTTTGATGTTTCAATATTTCCTACCAATATCAGGGCCATGTTTTCGGGAACATACCATTTGCGATAAAATTCATTCAGCTGACTTAACTGCGGATTTTTAAGGTGTTCGGGCAAACCGATAACTGCTCGCGAATATGGGTGTCCGGCGAAAATAATGCTGGAAACGTATTCGTATTCCCTGTAGTTTTGCCTGTCCTGGTTTACGTTATATTCTTCATATACGGTTTCCAGTTCGGGCTGAAAGCTGCGGAATACGGGGTTGATAAACCGCTCGGAATTTAATTCGAGCCATTTGTAGATTTCTCCCGGAGGGAACGAACTGTGATATACGGTATAATCATAGCTTGTGGCGGCATTTAAGTTTTCTCCTGCCATCCCCTGTGTCAGATTTGAAAATTCGTTCAGGAGGTTGTATTTTGCCGATTCAACAGTCAGTCTGTTGATTTCTTTGGATATTGCTGCTCTCTGTGCAGGATCGGTGGTTCGGGCGTTTTCATCGTATTTTGCGATGATCTGTTCGTAAACAGACTTTTCTTTTTCCCAGTCTAAGCTCCCGATTTTCTCTGTCCCCTTGAACATCATGTGTTCCAGATAATGAGCCAGACCGGTGTATTCTTCGGGATCTTCCTTTGCTCCGACATTCACTGCTACCATCCCGAATACATCGGGCGCCGACGTATCTTCCCATACAAAGACACTCAGTCCGTTGGGTAGCTTAAAGGCTTTCAGTCCCTGCGCATTTGTATTAATACCTGCCAGTATGCATGTTAATATGCATACAATCAATTTTAATTTTTTCATTTCTATCTGTTTTTTGCGTTATCTGTTGTTTATTCCCCCGTATTGCGGCATCAGCATTTTATGTACCGCAATGCTCAATTCGGCTGTGTTAGCCATAATGTCGAGTTCAAAATTGTAGAGCGCATCGGCAAAGTGTGCATTTAACCAGGTCAGTATCTCTGCAGGGCTATCCGTTTCGGGACATTTTTCTTTTGTCCAGTGTTGCACAAATTCCACTAAGTCGTGTTTCCATTTGTCGTTTTCAATTTCTTCTTTCATACTCTTTTTTCTTTATTATTATATAAAACATTATTCTTTTATCCAGAGTGGAGAGAAAAAGGCTTTTCCCGAAACGGCGGGGATGTCCGAGAAAATAGGGTTTTCCCATAGTCGCCAGACGGTAAACATACTCTGTCTTGTCCGCATACAGATAACCGTTTGTCCGTAAATATTCAAAATCCTGTATGCCGTCCGGCAATTTTTTTGCAAATAACATCTTTTTGCTCTTTTTCAAATCCGGCGCAAATGTAGATAAATTTCCATGAATACAATATTTTCATATCGGCGTCAAGGATTTCGAATTCGGCATTTCATCTCTGTTTATTATACCGTACGCGGTGTAAATTTGTTATGTAGGGCGAACACACAATGTCGTCAATTTAACGTCTGAACCATGATTTACTTGATTAA
>JAISDK010000094.1 GCA_031264875.1 Prevotellaceae bacterium | reverse complement strand
GTGGTGAGAGGAGGTTCTTTCTCGTCGGATGCTAAAGACCTGCGTGTTGCAGGCAGAGATTATTCCCGTACGGAAGAATGGCTGAAAACCGATCCGCAGTCGCCCAAAAGTATCTGGTGGCTTTCGGACTGCATCAAAATAGGGTTCAGAGTAGTTTGTGAAAATGAATAAAATTGAATATATATAAAGTTAGGTAACAATTTGAATTTATCTGTTATGAAAGATAATCGCAGAAACTTTTTGAAAAAAACTCTGTATGGAGGACTGGCGCTGGGAGTAACAGGTTATGCAGGGCTGAACGCTAATGGATTGAAAAACCCGAATGAAGCATCTGCCGCGCCTGCTGACCGGAAAAGGAAAGGAAAATCGGTGATGGGTTTGCGTTGCGAGCCTGTTCCCGAAGTGCGCATTGCTGTCATCGGTCTTGGACGCGGACATGGCGCCGTAGAGCGGATGTCGCACATTGAAGGCACAAAAATCGTGGCATTGTGCGATTTGCAGGAGAACCGCATCAAAAACAGCCAGAACACACTGACAAAAAACGGACGTCCCGAAGCCACTGCCTACACCGGCGAAGAAGACTGGAAGAAAGTGTGCGAACGCGATGATATCGACCTTATTTATAGCGCTACGCCATGGAATCTTCATGTTCCGGTTTCCATATATGCCATGAAGCACGGCAAACACGCTGTGACGGAAATACCTGCCGCAATGACTGTTGATGACTGCTGGGCGCTTGTCGATACTGCCGAAGAAACGCAGCGACACTGCATGATGCTCGAAAACTGCTGCTACGATTCCTTCGAGCTGGCAACACTCAACATGGCGCGCAAAGGTCTTTTCGGCGAAGTCTATCACGGCGAAGGAGCCTATATTCACGATTTGCGGGGACTGAAACACAACAAAAACGGTTATTACGGGATGTGGCGACTGGAACACAGCAAAAAACATACCGGCAATCCCTATCCGATGCATGGACTGGGACCGGTGGCGCAAATCATGGGCATCAACCGCGGCGACCGTTTCGATTACCTTACCTCCATGTCGTCGAACCAGTACGGTCTGACGCTGTATGCCGAACACGCTTTTGGAAAAGATTCGCCCGAAGCCAAAGCGACATACAAGCTGGGCGACATGAACCAGACGCTGATACGTACGGTAAATGGACATACTATTGTTGTTGTACACGATACTACAAGTCCGAGACCATACGACCGTATCCACAAAATCAGCGGAACAAAAGGTTATGCCGTCAAGTATCCCGATGCAAAAATCGCCCTCGAACCTCATGCCCATGACTTTCTGAACCCCGAAAAGTTCAAGGCGCTCATGGAACAGTACGAACATCCCCTCTGGAAATACATCGGCGAAAAGGCAAAAACTGTCGGCGGACACGGTGGAATGGATTTCATCATGGACTGGAGACTGATTTATTGCCTGCGCAACGGCTTGCCTCTGGATCAGGACGTGTACGATGCCGCCGCATGGTCGTGTATTACGGAACTGAGCGAACGTTCGGTACTGAATCGCAGCAATTCCGTTGATGTTCCCGACTTTACCCGCGGAGAATGGCAGAACGCCAAACCCTGGCCGGTGATAGACATGGAAACGGTATTCAGTTAGATTATTAGTGATTATTATATACAAAATCCCGCAGGATACATATCCTGCGGGATTTGTTGTTTTTGTGTCAAAAGCCCGCTGTCAGCGAAGTTCTGCAAACTTCTGCTGATCTGCCTTTTTCCATATCACGCTGACGGCATCCCACTGTGAGGGCCAGCCTCCTATGATATTTCCCAGCCGGACAATCTTAACGGAATGATAGCCTTTTGCCAAAGCTATTGACTTGTCGGATTTCACGTTTTTCCTGACTGTTCCCTCGTTGTCGATAAACAGTTTGCCGTCAATCCATAGCCCGTCCACGGCAGTCGAAAAGCAGTATATTCCATTTTCGGGTACATGGAAATAACCTGTCAATACAACGCTGCAATAGTCGTCGTCATATACTTCGCGGTAGTCGGGAATCCTGTATTTTACCTTTCTCATGGATTCCACATGCTCGATTTCGTCGGGTGTTTTTCCCTCGAGTTCGGACGCCTTGAAATATTTGCCCCTGTAGTATTCGACTTTCATATCGGAGGCTGCCTCCGTTGCAGTTGCCGGAGCATAAGTCTGTTTGTCGAGATATATCGTCCGGGTAACGCTCATTTTCCCCGACGGGAGCACCGAACGGACTTTTAAAACCGTGCTTTCGGAAAATTTCAGAGGGGCGGTATATTCTTTAGAATTGCGTGCCGCCGGTTCTTCCATGCCAGTGGTGTAGATGATTTTTACCGGACGGGTTGTTTTCAGCTCGACAGTGGCGCTGTCGATAAAAGCAATGAAACCGGAAGACGAACCGGGCTGTTCGGGTATGGGAATATGATAGTTAATATGATGCCCGTCCAGACGTACCAGCTGGTTTGCAATACGGCGCTCGAAATCACGGTAGTCCTTCTGTTCCCGGCGACTCCATGTCACTTCTGCCAGGGCGATTGCACGCGGATAAGCCATGTATTCCGTCTGTTCGGGCGCGTAAATATATTCCGTCCACACATTTGCCTGGGCGCCCAGGATGTGTTTAGCCTTATCGCTGTCGATACCTTCGGGTACAGGCTCATAGCTGTATGTCTTTTCCAAGGTGGTATATCCGCCTATCGTAACCGGTTCGACCTTCGGATCACCCTGATAGTGGTCTAAATACAGCCAGCCGCCCGGGGTCATGATAGCGTCGTGTCCCATATTGGCGGCGTCCAGTCCACCCTTTTCTCCTCTCCAGCTCATTACGGTTGCCGACGGCGCCAGTCCTCCTTCAAGAATCTCGTCCCATCCTATCATTTTTTTATTGTGTTGGATCAATACCTTTTCTATCCGTCTGATAAACCAGCTTTGCAGTTCATGTTCGTCCTTCAGCTTCTCTTTTTTGATACGCTCCTGACATTTGGGGCATTTTTCCCATCTGCCTTTGGGACATTCGTCGCCTCCGATATGAAAGTAATCGCTCCTGAAAAGCGGTATCACTTCTTCGATAATGTCGGTCAGGAAAGCGAATGTTGCATCGTTGCCCGCACAGAACACGTCGTTTGCTACGCCCCAGACATTCCGCACTTCAAACGTGCCTCCCGTACATGAATATTCCGGATATGCCGAAAGCGCCGCAACTGCGTGACCGGGAAGCTCTACTTCCGGTATGACTTCGATAAACCGTTCTCCGGCATACGCTACAATTTCCCTGATTTGCTGGTGTGTATAGTAATACGGCCCGTATATGTTGCCTTCGCTTTCTGTCCTTACGGTACTTGCAGAGTTCAGTTTCGGATATTTTTTACTTTCGATTCTCCAGCCCTGATCATCTGTGAGATGCCAGTGGAATTTGTTGATTTTGAACATTGCCATGACATCCAGCTGTTTTTTGATATGTTCAACGTCCACAAAATGACGGCAAACATCCAGATGCTGTCCCCGGTATTTGAAACGCGGTTCGTCCTTGATGGACACATTGGGTATTGTCCATGAAATTTTCACAACGTCGGGGCTTTCGATTTCCGCCGGAAGCAGCTGCATGACCGTCTGAAGACCGTAGAAGATTCCCTGCGGCGTTGTGGCTTTCACGCTGATTCCGTCGCCTGCTACATCAACCGTATAGCCTTCGTCATTTACTTTCAGATCGGCAACGATGCTGAGGTCGATGTAGTTGCTCGAAGGCCTGTCCTGCTGTTTCAACAAAGAGTAACCGGTGGAACGCTGTATTTTCGAAATGAAAAAATCAGCAACCCGCCGGACTGGCTCGTCTTTTACTACAAAAATGGTATTGCTCTTTAAAGTAAATTTCCCGTCCCTAACTGACAGTTCCATTGGCTTGGGCGTGATATTAATTTCCTGATTGTAAGTTTTTTCATCTGTTTTGCAGGATATTATCATAAACGATAATACTAAAGCAAATAACTTTTTAAATGTATGCATAATATCAATATTTTAAGATACAAATATAATTGGATTTTTTATCTTCACAATTCATTTGGGTGTGACTATGCACGATTAATGTTTAAATACAAAAAGACTTATAGGCAATAGTCCTGAAATGGCATGAAATAACCCTCGCTCGGCGTAGTCTCCAGACTACGCCGAGCTAAAAGCAAAGCTCCTGC
>JAISDK010000209.1 GCA_031264875.1 Prevotellaceae bacterium | reverse complement strand
CGCTGTATATCGACGATATCAGTATAGATGCAGTGGACAGAACCGTGGCAAAAGCATCCGATACGGAAACAGTTTCACCGGAAGAACAGATTTCAGGCGGAAATATTTCCTCCGTTGGCAATGACACGGTTGAAGTCATCAGATTCGGTATTCACGATATTGCCGGTTCCGATGATTTGCCGACCTGGCTGCGTCAAATTACTGTTAAAAACGCTAAACCTCCTTCCTGTGCAAACTGGAAAACAACAGTGAAAAACGCATATCTGTACGCTGAAAACATTGAAACCCCGCAAATGGCAAATACAGTGATAACCGACGATTCCATTGTATTTCTTTTAAATAATAATTTACCCGTTCCTTCCGGCAACACGGTCGGCTTGTCGATGAAAATTGTCCTCAACGATTCACTGGCGGACAATTCGACTTTGCAATTCAAAATAGACAGGGTAAATCACGGACTTGTTTCATCTGCGGACGGTTCGGGAATGGCTTCAGAGTTGATGAATGACATTGTGTCGGGTATTTTCACCGTTAATGTTGAAGCGGATACAATCTTATGGCGAAGTGTTCCGAACAGTGTTTCCATATATTCCGGTTTTCCGATAGTTGCCGTCGCTACAGACAGTAAGGGCAATATTGATAAGGATTTTTCTGCTTCCGCCAGCCTTGCTTTACATTCGGGAAGCGGCGACCTGACTTTTGACCCTCCCGCTTTTGTCAATGGCGAACTTAGCGCCGAAAATATTACATATAATGAAACGGACAATATTGCGATACAGCTTTCATCGGAATCCTTAATATCGGCATACCATTATATTTCGATTATTTTCAATCGAAACTCAAGCATAGAGAATCCCCCGGAAAATATTTCCGGAACGTCAATAAGTTCCGAAGCGGTGAGTTTCGAAAACGAAATTCCTGTTTTCCGTTTTGTGATAAAAGACAAGCCAGGGGATGGCGCTGCAACTTTCGTAAACGAGCTGAAATTTACAAATCCTTTGAGCCAGACAAACTGGATCAATATCATTGGCGGAATTTCGCTGTACAATGGAGAGCAGCGACTTGTATCCAATATCATAGACCAGAAGAGAGATTATGTTCGCGTGGGACTGTTTCCCGGCAGTTTAACAGTTAACGACGGCGATGAAAAAACGGTGACATTGAAAATATGGCTGAAAACCAAAGCGCCGGATAAAACCGAACTGGTTTTCATGATTCCGGCAACAAATCACGGATGTCAGGCAATGCAATACGGCTCGCTTTTTGCCGATAACTTTGTTCAAAATATTGTATCCGATACTTTTAGTATTGATGTGAACGCAACAAAGATTATTTTCAAAAATACTCCCGCAACTGTTGCTCCAAATTCCCTTTTTTCACTGGAGATAAATGCAGTAAACAACGACGAAACTGTCGATACCGATGCTGCGGAAGAAATTACTCTGGATCTTGTCGCCGACAGCGGCAACTTGAACAGCGTTTCGGGAATGAGCCGTCAGCTGGTTGAAGGAAAAACGGTCTGGAGCGATCTGACTATCGACGTACCCATGATATTCAGAATAAAAGCCATACACCCGCTTTTTGGCGAAACGGTATCGAACGAAATCGCTTCAATGGATATGGATTCGGAGGTTTTACCGGTACTGCCGCAGCAAAAGTCGGTTTTCAAATCGACGGATACTTTGATGAATGATGCAAAAGAAGTTATTCGTCTTACGGTAAGCGATAAAGGCACAAACGACGGTTTGCCTACGGTTATCGGTAAAATGGTTTTCGGCACAATTTCTGAAATTCCTGCGCCTGACTTGATTGGAGGAATAGAACTGTTGTCGGATAATCAAAACATACCGTTGTCATTTACTTCTTCCGGCAGTCAGATAACGGTTGTACCCGACAGTTTGACTGTCCCCGACGGCGAATCACGCGATATTATTCTGAAAATATTCCTGAAACAGGTTAAATGTGCAGACAAAAGTAAATTACAGCTGTATGTTCCGGCAACAGCCCATGGCTGGACAGTAAAGCAAAACAGTTCCCAGCTGCTCAAAACATTTGAATATGCGATATACTCTGAAGTCCATTCTATTGACATAGAAGCATCACGTCTTATGATTTTAAACCAGCCGGTGATGGTGCAAAAGGATACGCCTTTTTCATTCGATGTCGGAGCAACGGATTACATGGGAAATGTGGACATGTCTTTCGACAAGAATATTAGCATTTTGAAATCAAGCGGAACAGGAAGTCTGCAAAATGTATCGGCAACGCAGTCTGCCGGAATCTCAACATTCAGCATGATATACGATTCAACAGGGGACTTTTCGTTCAAAGCCGCAAGCGCCGCTGTGCCTGACGCGGGTTCAATGCCAATATACTCTACAAGTCACATAGATACGGCAGTAAAATCCGGCATATCGGCATGGAATAATACCGGCGACTGGATCTGGAACGGTAGCAAACTCAAACACAATTCCGGAAACGGACTGAGTTATGTGTATGCACCGCTTGACGCCAATCTGGCAAGGGAAATTGTACAGTGGGATTTTACTGTCGAAAATGGAAATTTTGACCCCTCGGCGGAAAACGCTTTTTGGTGTGTGTTGTCCTCAGACAGTGATGATTTGAACAGTGAAAGCTTGTCGGGCTATATCGCGGGAATCAATTATACCGGCAATTCCGATTTGATCTCTTTCTGGAAGGTTAAATCCGGCAGTAAACAACTGTTATGGTCAGGCAATTACGACTGGAATGAAAACGCAACAGTGAGAATTGTCGTGCAAAAAATTGAAAATGAATGGCAATTCTTCTTTAAGGAAAAAGAACGTCCGATTTTGCCTGTCGGCAAATTCCGTGATAACGATTTGCTGTTTGACTGTAAGTTTTCGGGCTTTGTCTTCAAATATACAAGTACCAGAAATGGCTTGCTTTCTCTTAATGATTACGCAGTTATAAAAACAAATCAGCCTTTAAGGGTAAGTAAGGCAGAAATCCTGGATAAAAACAGTGTGAAAATAAGTTTCAGCACAAATATTACTTTTCCTGATGCGTTAAGTCCCGGTAACTACATTCTTAATACTGCATCCGATACTTTTAACATATTCGCTGCCGATAAAATCGCGGATAATGAAGTGAAATTATCTACACAATTGCTTTGCGACACTCTGTTTTTCCTGTCAGTTTCCGGGATTACAGATTTTTATGGCTCTGTAATAAAGGATACCGTAATAAATCTTCGTAGAAACGCCCCTAAAATAGACTGGTCTCTCTATGCATTGAACAGAAATTTGCTGACGTTGGAATTTAGTCAAAATATGGTAGATACGATAATTTTAAATACAAATAACTATCGTTTGATTAATACTGCCGGTAATGTTTTTTCGATAAAAAACATTACGAAAGATTCTGGAAAATTTTATCTGGATTGCGATTCTCTATATGGAAACACTTTCGTACTGTACTGCAACGGCCTGGAAACGGAAGACGGCTTCATTCTCACCGACAGCGTAATATTGAACAAAGCGTATCTTCCCGCCAAAATCGGCAAAGTTGAAGCAACATCATCCTCGACTATTACCGTAGAATT
>JAISDK010000051.1 GCA_031264875.1 Prevotellaceae bacterium | reverse complement strand
CGGCGGTATTCCTTCGGTGCCAGGGGAACATCAGTCGGCTGCTGGGAATATCCGTCAATGCTGCTAATCAGTATCGCCATCGTTATCATGGCGATGTTTAAAATCATTTTTCTCATCATAAATTCATTCTTTTATTATATTATTAAAATCATTTCTTTATCGTTTAATATTTTCGTAAATTATTGAGATTCCAAAATATTACTTCAAAAAGCAAGTTGTTTATTTACCATTCCCCCTCTCTGATGCGGCTTGAGAATGTCATTAAATATTTTCTCTTCATAATTCAACACTTAATTCATGCTTCATTTTAATCAAAGCACTAAGGGATTTTACAACCACATTTAAGATAAGCAGATATCCTCAAACTGTCAGGTAAAACCTCTTCATTATCGTTGAGAATAAACTCTTTGAAAACTTTCAAGAGATCTAATTTTGTAAATTTCCAGGGAGGGCCAATAACAGACATGCCAGGCTCAAGGAATTTGTAAAGGCTTATAAATTTTCTTGCATATTCCGACAAATCACCTTTAGCGAGTTCTGTATCTATGCACTTCAAGTATATTTCTTTTTCAAGTTTAATATCTTGAATAAAGCATAGATATTCTTTAAGCGCTTCTTCCGGCGTACAGTTTATCTGTTCAATATAGCTGTCCATTTCTTCTTATGAAATGTATTTTACACGTACCGCGACTGCGGGTTTACAGTCTCCCCGAAACGGCACGGTAAATGCTCCTGATGGTTTTACATTTACTGCTTCTTCAGAGTTTACCTTGGATATCGAATCTTTCTGATCTTCGATATCCGGCGGAAAACCTCTGATTAACCCCAAATAATAGTCCCACATGTCTTTAGAAAGACTATATATGAAACTACGTTCTTTCCTGCTTTCTTCATGGATATATTGAACACATTCATATTTAATTTTCAGGAAATGAACCTTGAATATATTCTCCATATTCGTTTTACAAACTGAATCTTCCGTTTTTGGCAGATGCCGGTTAACCGTATGCATTTCGGTAACAGGGATACTTGTATCCACGGTTAAGTCATACTTTTTGGTTGCTTCGTCGCTTTCAAGATTTTCCTTCATCGCTTTTACCTTTTCAATGAGTTTGCCGATTGTTTCCGATGGTTCGAAACAGATGATATTTCCGCATGGAACATGATCTTTCAATACTTCATGTACAACATTCGTGCAGTCAAATTCACTCAGCAGTTTCGAACACAGTTTTGCCTTACTGCGCGAATTAGACATGGAAAGATAATATCCTTTCGATTCCGATTGATATCCGTCGCGGAGAAATGCTCCTGCAAGAAACGACAGTTTTTGCCGGACGGTTTGCAGCCGTTCCGATTTAAGACTGCCCGAATAAACCGTGTCGGAAAATACGGTCATATTCGAGCCTGACAGTTTGTAATCATAATAATGATTGATTATTTCAGTCAATGAAGCCGAATATAACCGGATACCTTTACCGTCATGGCCGGTATCAATCATGTACAGGTCGGAATATTCGTCGCCAAAAAGAGTTTGTATCCATAATGCCAAATTCTTTTCCCGAGGATAATAACTGTCAACAAGCTGATAATGATAACCGGCGCTTTCCTTTGCCTGTTGCAGATGATCCGAATTATTTGTTTTTTCCAGTTCCCTTATCCAAAAACTGCAAGTGTCGCTGCCTGCAGTAAACGTCTGCTGATGTCCGATATAATCATCCAAAGTCCCGATCAGGAAGCTTTCTTTATCAACATCCATACAGACGGCAAAAGGCGCAAAAAGACTGTCTTTGTTCTCCTGTGCCGATATCTGTCCTCCCAATATCAGTAAAAGCACAAACAACCAATGTTTTCTATTTCTTTTCATCTTCATATTGTTTTTTATAAATCACTAACTTTAAGAAAGCAGGAAGAAAATCACTCCATTTTCTTCCTGCTTACGAGAAATCGTTCCGGGATTAATACAATTCCTTTTTCGCCGGTAGCATATTGATCAAATAATGCTATCATATCTTCAAACAATGCGATATAATTTGGTTCATTCACATTATGCGCTTTAATATCTTCGATTAATTGATTACATAAATCCGTCAATCGAAGCAGTTCGTTATCAGGTTCATGAATCGTCAATGTCCATACTTCATCTCCAACAACACAGCGAAATGTTACGGTATTACCGTCCAATATACCGGCCGGAGCCCCTTTCATCACGAAATTTTTTATCGCTACAGTAACTGTCTCATACAATTTTCCCGCAAACAGATTACTAACGGATAAGAATTGATCATCTATCTTATACCGGCTCAAACTTTCCTTTTGACGCATATCTGACATTTCCCTGTTATGTGCAGCCATTTTACGAAAGTCTTCCTGTGTCAGCGAGGAAACCTTATCCGCCTCGACGCCAATGCCCGGAAACTCTTTGTTCAGCTCCGAACTCACCGTATCCCAGTTTGAAATATACCGGTGTTCGATCATATAGCCCGCATTTAAGGAATCTTTCACAATACGAAAGCCATAAGCGCCCTCAAACGAAGGTTCGATAAAAAATTCGACCATAGCATTGATCTTGCCGAATAACAGTTTTTCAGTATCTGTCTTGCTTTGGAGATTATACATTCTTGATATTTTCCCGTTGGAAATTATCTTTGCGTTGTTCAGCAAATTATTTTCAACTCTTTTCAAGAATCTCCTTCCATCACCGGTATCCCCCATTTCAGCAAGTTGAGAAAAAACCATTCCTGAAACAGATACTGACAGAAAAATTATGAATATTACTTTTTTCATGACTTATACTGTGCGCGGTTTAAAATTGTGCATCGTAGAGACGCGATGCATCGCGTCTCTACACCGGGTACCCGGCAATCCGTTGGGATTGCTTCGCTCGGTAGATAATGCATCACACACATCCACGCATCCCGGCAGGGATGCATCCCCAACGGGATGCAACGTGGGTTACGGTATGTTTTTTCTACCAAGTGAAGCATCCCTGACAGGATGCGGCCAATGCGCTGCCACTCCGTCGCAGTAGT
>JAISDK010000047.1 GCA_031264875.1 Prevotellaceae bacterium | reverse complement strand
CCACCAGACCATTCGCCCGGCACTTTAGAGAAGCCCTTCTGCATGCCCCAAAGAAAATATCTTTGCCGACACTCAATTCAGCGATAATCTTAGCTATTTTTTCGACATCCATGTCGGCGTAGGAGTAGTCGTATTTCAATAGTTCCTTATTGAATTTTCCCAGTAGACCTTTCCCTTTCAGTATCTCTGCCACTGGTGCACCGGCGAAAACGTCCAGAGACCTGAATGGCCACTGGTTATACTTCATGATTTGATGTTTCCGGTAGAATTGTATGTTCTCCAGAATTTCAGCGATGCTAAGCTCCGGATCGAATAGGATAAAGCCGATTTTGATATTGATCTTCAGCTCTTCCAAGAGTTGGATGGCGCCAATGATATGAGTAAGAGCAATTCCTTTTGAGTATCTGTTTAATTGGCTCTGACTGCCGGAGTCGGCACTCAGAAATACCTGTTCAAGACCGATTTCCCGCAATTCATTAAGCAACCGCTTCATGTGTTCGTTTCCGATGGAATCTCCCGGGCGGTAAAGCACATTCGGTCTCACAAAAACCGAAAATTTCAACGTCTTGTTGTAGACTGACTGCAGTTTCTTCAGCCCCTCTATAATATCTTCTAACCTTTCCCGTTCAGCGCTGTCTCTTCCTGCAATGAACTGGTCTTCGTCAACAATTTCAACCCGATAAACATCCTTTGCATACAGGGCTTCAAAATTCTTCATTACCCTGTCAATGTTATACCTTCTCAGGCACCTGCGGTTATCATCGCGCGGATATTCGCCGCCGTTTATAAATGAAGGATGCGCACAGAAACTGCACATGCCCCAAGAGCATCCGCGCCCTGTCTGAAGCATGATATTGCCACCTTCCATGATCGTTTCATCTACCGTATCCATGCTGGGAGGATAAATCAGCAGCTTCGTATCGGCAGGTCTGACCTGGGTGTATATTACTTTGCCGGATACCTTGTCAGTATATGCGATGTTCGGAATGTCACGCATACTGATGTTCCCTCTCTTGAACTCAATAAGCTTTCGCATCGCCTCTTCGCCTTCTCCTCTAACTACGATTCCATCCGGGTATTTATGCAGTATTGTATCGGGGAGATATGTAGGAATTTGGTTGCCAAAAACAAGGAGAGGTTTCTTTAGGACAAAGGATTTCATCCTCTGAATGTATTTGACAAATTCATCGACATATTGCATTGTGTCGAAATGTACTGACAGGCCGATAATATCCGGTATCTCCTCGCGGGTAATTTTTTTCTTGAGGGTAAGTAACTCTTCATGGCTCCTGACTCTTGTCAAATCAACAGAGACTTCCTTTCCAAATTCACCGCGCAAATCTCCCGCAAGGTTTTCTATGGCCAGATTGTTCCGATTGGTGAAATGCTTAAGGTTGGAAAAACCTATGAGTTTCACCGAAATACTCTTTTTCTCAAGCAACTTGATGTTCACCATTTCAAGAGCTTGCTGCGCGGCTTTATGCTCTTTCAGTCCCGAAAGATCAGAGGATGCCTGTAGTACAAGGTTGCGGAGGAATATAAATCCAAGCTCATCATTACTGTGAGCTTCCACTGCCGACAAGAGCTTCCGCGCCGCTGCATTCGAGATGTCCTTTGTAACTCTCCCGATTGTGATTGGGATAAAGGGCGTATCCAGATGGAGTGCGCGTTTGCTGTTCGGAAACTGCAGGCTAAGCAGTTCGCGTATGTATTGTAGCGTATCTGTATCGACAAAGCCTTTCGCAATGACCGCTCCTTGATTGGTAAGCATAATACCCTTCATCTCTACTTTAATGGGCATGAAATTTTGCAAATATTTTACTGTCTCTAAATACATATTCTGTATATCCGGGTTTGTCAGAAATTTCTCCCATTCGGCATTTTCTTCGTTGACAAAGAGATTGAACAGACTGATACGACAGCGTCCTGAAGGCATCGCCTGAAACGCATCGCCCAGAAAAGCAAAAAACTCATGAGCAATTATTTCTAAGAGTTCGATAGTTGAGGGGGGAATGTCACAACGATTTCCGGAAATGTCTTTTGCTCCTGATGCGATACTGAGGTTAAAGGCACTGGCTACCGGATACGGTTGAGGAGAGAGACCTTCTTTTATCATCTTCACTGTGCTCTTTTCTGTTGACTCGTAAGCCATCCGAACCCTTTCATTAAAAGAAGTTTCAGATATTGCCTCAGCCAACTGTTCTTGCTTTAGACGCATGTTGTCTTCTATATATTTCAGAATGTTTGCGCTTACCATGTGTTCCTTATTCAATTCACAGTAAATCTGCAAGACCAGGTTTTTAATGTTCTGAACATATTCTCTTTTTATATGCGCAATCCGATCCTGCCGATTGTCTCTGAGGGCTTGTGCAAGTGAATAAAGCATATTCAAATCAAATTCCTGCATCATCGCAAAGTGTTTGTTGTATTTTTCCCATTCGCATACATCTTCCGCCGTATGAAGTGCTATTCGGCGTTTCGATATAATATAAATAAAACTTAGACGCGGAACTTCTTTCAGGCACTCCGAAATGCTTTTTGCAATTACCGCCATGCGGATGTCCTTGAATCCGCACTTAAAACTGAGCATTTCTTCGTTAAATTCCCCCAGCAATCCCAACTTATTCATCATCTTCTCATAGCCACTGCCTTTTTTTGTAATAAGAAAGTTAAAGAAAGACGATACTCTTCCCCACAGTTTATTCTTAATAACCATTTCGCATGACTCTATAAGCTCATCAACATTATTGAGCGGATCGACAATGAATCCGACACTGTGACCTATTTTGTGCTCTTCCAGTATCTTAATTGCTTCCAGGTTGATGGAGGCGTCTATTCCCTTGTTAAACCGGCGAAGGGCAGTGTCTTCGAATGCTTCGCTGCCCAAAAAAATGTGAGACATACCACTTTCTTTGAATAAATCAAGCAGATGTTCCCCTTCGATGATTTCGTCAGAGCGCAGAGCCACGGTATATCTGACTTTATTTCCCATCTTTACGAGACCGCAGGCAATTTTCTCCGCCCTCTCGTAATCGCCTCCCCAGAAGTCTTTGTCGCAAATAAACACGGTATGAACACCACTTTTTTTGAGCAGTTCAAAGCTATGCAGTATATACTCCATGGAAAAGCTTCTCCAGCCTTTCCCAAACAGAAATTTATCGGAACAGAATGTACATTCGCCGTAATGGCAGCCACGGCTCGTTTCAATATAATAATTGAACCACTCGGACTCTTTCATTTGTTCGATAAACGGGTATAAATCAGGGGAAAGCTTCGACAAATCTACTTTTTCCTTGCGGGTAACAAATTCTTTTCCATTTTTCTGAAAGACAATGTTGGGAATCAGCAGAAGAGGCATATTTCCGCTTGATACATGCTCAACTAACCCCAGCAGTGCAGGCTCCGAATCACCGTTTACGATAAGTGCTCCCGATGCGTTCTCCTTTGTATACATGCGCACCGTTTTCTGAGCTTCCGGATAAGCAAGGTATGTTCCGGTAAACAAAATGTGATCTGCAATATTCTTGATCGGCCATTCACCCATCGCTTTCCTGAAAGCAGCAAAATTTTCCTGCCGGACGTCCACAATTAGTATGTCAAAATAGTTGTCCAACAACTCTTTTTCGTCGCAAAACTGCAGATCGTAAAGGCAAAAATCTATGTCTGAAAAGCCATTGGAAGTCAGGTAATTGTGCATGGTTGTCAGCAAGAATCTGTTGCAAACGCTTGGCCCTTCCCTGTCCTTGAATGAAACTGCTCCGATCCTTATAGGTCCGTTCGTTTTACTTCCATTGTTGGCATCGCTAATAATATCCGATATTTCGTTCTGATTCCGAGGAAAAAGAACGTTCGCCTCATCCCATTTCAGCGCTTGTTTTACTGTCTTCTCTATGATAGACTCGTACTGTTTATCGTCCAGAGACAGATAGAGAGGCAAGCCGTTGAAGTGCGAGTAGAGTATGCGGTTTACGAATATTGTTACTAGGATTGTCAATTGTTCTTTCAGGGTATCTTCTTCAACCACTGTCATCGTATTTTTCGGCTTTTCCATTACTCCAAGGTGATTTATGCATCTCTTGTTATAGATTTCGGCATACCGACTAATCGCAGTGAGCAGCTGACTGAGATTGTTTAGGAATAGACGGTCAACATTTTTTCTTATCAGTTCGCCTTTCCTTGCCAAGATTTTTTCTCTTGAAAGATCAACGGCCTCCCCAGCGCAATTTAAGTTAACCAGAAAATCAAAGATGTCACGGGAGTAGCGCGACGGAATGTTTAACTCCTTCGGGAGCAACAATTCCACGATAGTGTCTCCTTGCGAAGATGTAATTGTTTCAAGTCCTGAAGATAGGTTATAATTGTTCTTCAGAGCGTTTACAATCTGTTCATCATTGGAATACATCTGGTAAATTTTTTCTTGAAGCACAGGCGCGGCGCAGGGATTGCCCGCAATGGCGGCAAGAATGGTTCCGCGTTCCGAAGCACTTAAGTCTGCGTTATGCACCCGGTTGCAAAGCTTTTCCAACACTGTAGGATAGGGCGTAATATTTGCAAGCGACACCGCTGTTGAATAATCGAAATACGCTGACTTTAAAATGCCTGAATGTTCTTCAAGCGAACGAAACGCCATATTTGCCTTGAAAATATTAGTCAACCATTCGCGGGGCTTTTGCAACGGCATTTCATCCAACAATGCCCCCTGCACTTTATGCAGTTTGTAAATAAGGTGATATACAGCCTTTTTTTGACTTGATATCTCATCAATAATTTTTCTCTTTCTGACTGAAGCCATCAGAGTATAAAGGTCTTCATCCAGACGGTTGCCCTGCTCATCGGTTTTGTTGTCAAGCGCATAAAGCCTCGATAACTCCATCCATTCCTGCTCTATATTTACTTTTTTTATTCCTCTAAGGTATTCGTTTAGTATGTTTTGAACTGCAGTCAGATGAATTTTGTCATACTTTGATATTTCCTGCGAAGCCATCAATTCTTCGTCGGAAGAATCGGCGATAACTCGCAGTTGCTCCCTGATTGCATCTATTTCCACTTTTCTGCCGTAAATCTTTGCGATTTTAATAGCAGAAGCCATTTTGAGAATCAAGTTAAGGAAAATAAATATTTGCTTAACTCTTTCAATTATTGGAGGGGGTGTGCTTTGAACACAATTTCCATAAAGCTGCATACCTCCAAGAGCCGTCAGGCCAAGGTCGATATCAATAATATTATCGGTCGTCGAAGATAAAAATTCTTCGCTTATCATCCACACGCAAATATATCGCGGGGCTTCAGACATCTGTTCATCAAATGTATCGCCGTAAATAAAAGCACTTTCGTGAATGAAGTCCCGTATTCCGGGATTTTTTACAATAACAATAATATCCAAGTCATTCACGGGGATATTTGACGGGCGTCCCGCCACGTATCCCCCGATGATGCGTATAGATGTGATATCAACGGATTCGAGACTATATTTCCTGCACAGGGTATCTTCTACGAAACTTTTGATGCGTTGAATATTTTTGATATTGCTCATGTTATCAATTATCTTCTTACGACCCGTATCGCCTTGAACATCCCACCACAGGTTTCTAAAACGGGGCGGTTCCCCGCAGCTTGTCCCAATGCTCAGACCCCAATTCAATTTTTTTGTCTTTTCCAGGGTCAAAATTTCTTTTTCGCCGCGTTTGCATATCTGTCGTAGTTCGGCAGCTCCCATTGTTTTGTCTAGCCCGATCTTGTCTAATATCCCAGCGTCAAGCACGCCATCTTCGATAAAATCACCGATTACCCGATAATACAGGTAAAGCTGTCTTCCGGCATCTCCGGTTAAATTCTTTATGAATTCCGCCTGGGTTGCAGCGAACAAAGGAACGTGAGAGATATCCGGGTCATATTCAACAGCCAGCTTCCGGAGATATCGTATTCCTTTTATTCGTACAGCTTCGCTCAACAGGTTATAAAACGATAGATCCGTCAACAGGTCAATAGTATAATCTTGCAGATTTCCTAAAGGAACTGCTTTATAATATGCTCCCAGATTGACGCTACTATCACCGTTAATGAGTATTCGATCTAACATGAAGTTATTTTCCGAAGATTCAATTTCCTCAATCACACGCTGCGTACATTTGGCATCTCGCCTCATCAATTTGTTGTAAGACGCCAGTATCTCAATGCCGTTGGATACATTGATACAAATTCCGTCACTTCCCCTGCTAAACTGCTTCATATCATATTCAGGGTGGCGTGATTTTAAATTATTCATCGTTATGGCAATCGAGGTATCATCGATGTTGGGTATGCACCCGTCTGAACTCAATCCTCTGAGGTGCAACAATATGTTTTCCAATCTGCCTCTCTTGCGCACGTTTATGTACGTCTCCAAGATGTTTTCCAAATACGATGTATCGTTATCCTTTGATATTTGACGAATGTGAGGTTGGTCAACGCTAATATTAAGCTCAACGGAGATAGGCTTCTTTCTCATTTTCAGAGCCCGGTATAACCGCAGGAACGTCTTATTCACCTCAGTTTTATTTGTCCCCCAGTTTCCATTCGTATATATTTTTATTTTTTCCGCTCCGGCGAAGGAAATGAGCTTGAAAACAGACTCTTTTTCCAGAAAAGGCTCCCCTCCGCCGCCAATCACAAGGTCAACGCCAGGATAGGAATTAATCAATTCAAGGGCTTTGTTTAGCGATTCACCGGATAAATACATCGTCGAATCTTTTCTCTCTCGTATGATCGGTGAGGCAAAGAGACATATTGGGCATTGCAGGTCACAATACAGGGTTGGGAAAACTGTAATGCTTTTTATATTGTTCTTTTTCAATGCCTTATTACCTCGAAGTATTTGATTGATCTGTCGCACTTTCATTTCATGGTAGCTTTTCGCTTTTATTATGTAATGTTCATCATGGTTATCCTGGCCATGATGATAGACGAAGTAATCGCCCCCATAATAAAATTCATAATCTGACTCCACAGTATTCTCAAGCCACTGGAATTGTTTTTTGAATACCGAGCCTTCGGGAAAGAGTTTCATGATTTTCTTTTTATCGAAGCAATGCTGCAATATGTTAATAAAACGCACTGCGTACTCAGGCGCATTAAGGCGGGGCTCGAAACTATAGGCATAATTTAGTAAGGTATTCTCTATCACCGTTTCTTTGCTGACACCTAATTCTTCGCATAATATTCTCTTACTGTCATAGAAACTCTTGCCACTTCTGAGTTTTTCCAACAACTCATCATTTTCCACGTCAAGTGTATGTGCATAATAATGTTTCATACTTTTTTCTCCTTCTGAGTTATATAAGCGAGTACGTCACTGAATTGTCGCACACACTTGGGATATTCTGAGAGGATATTCCTGAACTCAAAAAGTGACGTTGCCATAGAACCAGAATCAATCAGATCGAATAAAATGGTTCCGAGGCGCTTCCTGTCATCATCTATAAGCCACTCAAGAGACAGTTCGATTCCGTTGAGCAGTGTTCGTAGTACGTCTTGCTCATTAACTCGCAGACGGACATATCCTGTTATATCATCGCAGCAAAGCGGTATATGCTTGTTTTTAAAGGCGTTGATAAAAAATTCCTGTGCAAGAACGTTATTTTCTCGTAACAGGTTATCCGCTTTTCGGAAAAAGTATAGTCCACTTTTTTCGCTGTCGTTTATGGTATTGTCGGCATAAAGTATGGGGATTATCTCTAAGTCGCTAATGGTTAAAATGGGGACGATATGATGCAGAACGTCGTCAATAAGGAAAATATCTGCGGGATGACCATTGCCCACGCCATACCCGGTTAAAGTGTTTATCAAGCGATCTTTTTTGCTCATCCCGATTTTCTGCGATAGATTAACTTCGTCAAAGTAATCAAGAACGTTGAGTTTTTCTAATGTTTCTTCTGTGATATCTCTCTGGGTTTCGTTTCGTGCGGAAAAGGATATGATTTTTATTTCTTTGCCGGGATACCGTGTTTTCAAATACTCCTTTAATGCGCGTATGTCGAGGAGGAGCCTGTATCCGCCCGAGTCAACCAGATGGCGCATATATCGTTTGTAATAATCAAAATGCTCTGTCTTGCGTTTTTTGTCCCGGTCGGGAATCGCAGACGTTTCTTCTCCGTACCATGCTTCGGAACCCACATGCCCGACAGGTTGAGCAGTAACGCCATCAATATCGATGAAGATATAAAGAGGATTATTTGTCGCGTCGCTTCTTTCCGTTATGATTTCTTTTATGTCAGCAAGGTTTTGCGCATTCCGGATGGCTACTCCCTTTTTGACAAACCAACGGAATCCGTATAGGATATTGCGGGCTCGCCGCACATTCAACGCTTTGGCCATTCTGCATTCCGGGATGCCCTTTTCATTCATAAAGCTGAATTCTGTGAACTTCGGCAGTTGATCAATGAACGTATTCGCTCCACCGAAGCCAAATCGTTCGAATCCCGCGTTCGGAATAACGGAACGATATTGTGCCGTTGTTCCGTATATAAATGCCCTGGCGCATATCGGATAATTCCTCATTGCATCTGCGTTTTCTATGATTCTGTTGATTTTATCTTGTTTGATTGATAAAGTCGCTCCGTCAAGATGTTCAATCATCATGAGAGAAGCCATTAGATATGCAAGCGTTCCTTTGATTCCGCTGTCGATAAACACTATGTTTTGATTATTATTTTCTTTCCCTTGAAGGTGTTTCGGGACGAAATTCACATAGATTTCATTGAGGGGATAACGTATTTTCCTGTTTGAGTTCATTAACCCCAACAGCTTCTTCGTGATGAGCAGGATAAACAGCCGCTGCACGTCGTCCTTATACTGTTCTGACGCCCGGTCGAACAATTCGGCATTTTCTTCTAAGCAGTCATAAAAATATCGTCGGGCGATTGCGTGAGCCTCCTGCGCGGATTCTTCCAACACAGACGGAATATTTTTTTTCGCGCTTCCATTAAAAAAGCTGTATATCTTGGTTTCTGATGCAAACAGTGTCTTTGTGTATTCGCTTTTTTTGTCAATGTTCTTCTCGAAATAATCAAGCCGCTCAGACGGTGTCATGGTAGCAAGCCTGTTGAAATAAACTAATTCCGGCTTGTGCGTGGATAGTTTCTCAAACAAAGGATACGAGAGGGGTTCCGCGTCTCTAAGCAAAAGAACAGGAGTATAGTTATCATGAAAATTTATTTGCACAGTGAATTCTTTGAGTTTTTTTCGGAACAACTCCATTACTTGATAAAACTGTACCGTCAAAAATTCGTTATATTTTTGCATGGAATCAACTTGGAAGTAAAGACTTTTCAGGAGTATATCAGTAAACAGTTTGTAGTTGTTTTGTTTGCTGCTCAAGAGTTCTCCCGAAGTACTGTCATTAGTGACATCTGCTATAATAGCATCCAGTTTCATTCGTATATAGCACGGAAAATACTCGTTGATACAGTCCTTGACCTCATTGTCATAATATTTATACGCCAAATCAGAAACAGCACATAACACGTCTGTTATACCTTGTGAGCAGGATTCGACAAACGCGAGCAGATGCTGTTGGTCTTTGAATGCGACCTGTTCTCGCCCATTTAGGCTTACGGTCAGTAAACAAAGCATATCAAGAAATTCGTTGTCTCTGAACGCTTCATCTATAAATTCGGAGGCGTTGTAATCCTCCCCTGATTTGTACATTCCATAGTTGTCTTTTTCTGCGGTATATATGTCTTCTCCGTTTAGCATTTTTTCAATATTGTTCCTGTGCTCCGTCACAGGCAGTAATTCTCTTGAAGAAGCACTGCGTTTTGCTTTACGGAGAGGGTACTGTCGAAGATATGCCAGAAAATCAGCCAACGCGTCTTGGTTGACTTCGCCGTTAACAGCATCGTCTATTATCTTCAAGTCATGTTCATGCTGAGCCATCATTTCGGTATAGGCAAGGTATGACTGACAGAAGTAATCCACGTTTGGCAAACAATAGTCTCCCATTTCGTTGCTCCAGGTACTTCTGCCATCAAGGTAAATTGCCGCAACGATAAGTGCGATTTGATGTTTGTTATTTATCTGTATACCTGTTTTATTTAAAAAGCGTTCAAATCGTTCAGGGTCAACGCTTACAAAATCCGTGATTTCCATGTGATATCGAACTGCTTTGCGGAGTGTTTCCAATTCTTCGGCATTTAAATCTGAAAAATCAAACTGATTCATGATTGCACAGGATTCCTCAGCATGATTTTTCATATCTATCTTCTTTCCAATATCGTGGAAAACGATGAAATATTCGAAGAATGCCCTGTTATCGGGATTGTCCAGGATTTCTTTTATATTCGCATAGATTTCAGAAACGGGTTCAGTGTTGTTAATCAGCGTGAGCATTGCCTGCAAGTGGTGTTTCAATGTCGGCCCTTCTGCGTGATATTCCATAGGCTGCTGCATATCCAACAGTTCTTGCATATCTTTTGGCAGATGAGTAATCAAAGTGTCAATTCCGCTGCTGATGTGCCGTTCAAGCATTTGGGAAGGATTACATGATGCGTTCAGCCTGAAATGTATTTTATCAGACGTTTTGTAGATTTTCGAAACAGGGTCAAATAAGCGCAGATAATGTATATATTTTGTCAAGTTCTCTCTTTTCCATATATGTTTTTGCATGTGGATGTCTGAACCCATAGCAGGAAATACATGAAACATAGGATTTTTCCTGTTTACTTCTTCTATGGCAGAAATGAGCGGATTGACGAATTCTATTACTGCGTCCGTCCAGCAGAATACCTCTATTCCGGAAATGCAGGGCAATCGCACTTCCTTTTCACTGCTATCGGGAATCTGTACATCAACGGTGAGGTTTTGTTCAAGTATTCCTTTGGTGATGGCAACAATTGTTTGCGGTTTGGGAGGCATTATTCCATGCCGTTTGAACCATCCTTTAATGTTGTCAGTTGGATGAGCAATAACAGTTACTCCGCCTAATAACGCAGCTTCACGCGTCAAAATGTCCACCGGAATATTACCCATGTTCTCATTATTATAAAGTTTTCGGGCGACAACGCCTCCTCCAACATAGATATTGGGATATTTTCCGTCAGGGCATGTATACCCTTTGTGTACCCTGTCAAAAACTAAGTTATATGGTATATTCAAGCGATCTGACAATGCCTGATTAAACCAGAACATTTGCCGTGAATACAGGATCAAGTCTTGCTGAGTCAGTGTAAAATTGTTTTTCACAGCCCATTCGCTCACGTTAAACCTCTGTCGGAATATTTCTTGATCTGCCAAATACCAGGCGAAACGCTCCCTCATAAACTGACCGAGAGGCGATTCTCTGATTTTTTTCACAAGTCTTTTATATTCTAAGATATTAACATTCCCTGATATGTCTTTTTCAGCGGGGAAGTAGACAATAAAGTGCATAAAAATATTGCCGGATTTATCATCAATTCCTTCACGTTCAATAAACTCGGCGGGCACTTTTGCCATCGTGTCGAATTCTATTCCGGGGATAACGTCGATGCCGAATATCTCCCCTGCCAGTACCGCTTCTTCCATGTCTTCCAAAGAATTATGATTGACCACTCCGACAGACTCCAAACCGCTTCTCCAGGCCTCATACACGACCCACGTTGCCGATTCGTTGCCGTCAGAAGCAAAACTGTGACAATGAAGGTCGATAAGCCCTTTATATGTATCATTCGGTTTTACGATTTTTTTAAGTCTGCGCGCTGACTGCAACCGGATTTCCAGTCCGATCGTTGAAGGGTGTATGTATTTCTCGTATTGTTTGACATTTTGATGCGCGTTACGAACAGACTCCTCTTTTAATTCCCAAGCTTCCTTTTCCTCAAATTGGATATTGCTTAGTTCATTTCTCAACTTCTTATCAATAGGATATGTTTGAAGCAGTGCCTCAATATCTGAAGCCTGTAGTTGATTAATTATGTCATACTCTTTTATCAACCAGTCAAAGACATTACAGTCTTTTTCATACTCATCTTCGAGAATTCCAAAAAGATGGTTGAGGTAATGATCATACATCGCGCAAAATTCGCACAGCAAATCTTCCTGCGGCTTGATGCCGTTTATGCATTTCTTTCGGATATCGCTCTCGACAACGCTGCCATACCCGTCATTAATGCTGCCGAATTTACCGCCGCCGACGTATCCGCGGTGATCACATAGATAAAAATTGCCGTCTGGTCCGATCGTCAGACGTAAAACGGAGGCGCGGCATTTCGTGTATTCTTTTTTCTGGAATGAACCGTCAAACAGCCATTCCATATATTCAGCCCTTTCTTTTTCATCGTAAGCCATCGTGATGCTGAATTCTTTGTCGTCCTGGTACTTCATTGCATACTCGGCAATTATATCGCAGGCTTTCTCTATTTTGCCGGTTTCAGGCGCTCCCTGCGACCTTTTATATGGGCAGCGAAACCTGATATTTGTCACTTTCAACACCTTTGCCTTTTCTATCATCATGCCGATCTCGGTGGGATTGCAGTTTTCTTCCTGCAGGATGCAACTAATCGAAACGTAAGTTTTCGCACCAGTCGCATTCTTCAACTCTATCAGTTTCTTTATATTGTCGAATATAACGGATAGCTCTTTTTCAGCCTGCTCCTCAGTGGCTCCCTGTTTCTTCAGAATCTGGTAAGTTTTACCTTTTGCCGCGTCAATACTGATATTTACAAATGACGCACTTCTGCTTCCTTTACCGACCAATTCCTGCCGTACCTCATCATCCAATTCTATACCGTTTGTAAACAACCCTACCCGGAATCCCTTTTCCTGCGCCAGCTTGATTCCGGCAATGGTAGCTTTTTTGGCGTGCCCGGCCAGCGGTTCGCTGAATATACCATTAAATTTAATATCTGTTAATTTATTGACGGAGACCGAGTTATAGTCGTCTATTTCTTCGATTAACCTCTCTATCTGTTCTTCAGTAATATATAAACTGGAATGTTCCGCTCTCTTCTCCTTAAATCCGCAGTATCTGCATGTAAGATTGCACGTGCCCGAAGGTTGGATTTCGACGCTGACCGGAGCGACAAATCTGCCCTCCACCGCTGCTTTGATTGCGGAGAATTGCTTTAGAAAGTTTCTGTAATATCCTGTAGGTATTCCATTATCGAAAAACAGTCGATCTATTCGCTCTTTTCTCCCATAGCATGCAATGTGATTTTTCTCATTATGGTCTTTCAATAACAGCATTCGCTTCGCCGTTGATGAGTATTGTTCCGTCGGTTTTTTGGGAATCTTTTTCATTTTTCTTTTCGGTAATCAAATTGTAATTGGGTTGGGAGTTAAGCGTATAACCGAGAACCTTCACAAAAAGTTCCCGCAAAAACCCCTTCCTGAAACTGTTCTTCCTTGCTGTTACGAATATTCTCCTGAATTTCGGGATTATGAAAATAAGTAACATATACCTTTTTATATGCTTCCCGAATCTTTTCGGAACAGGCAAGTATCTGCTTTTTCAAAATGGTATGTTGGAATAGACTCATACGCTAAAAATAAATAGAGATTAAATCAGTTTATTTTCATGAGTGAGCGTCCTGTCTTTAATCCTGAAATTGTGCAGAGCAGCACAAGTGGTAAAGACTCTCTCGACAAAAAGATTCTTTCTCAAGCGGTATTCGTCTTTGACTGTCCGGTAACGCTTAATACTCCCGATAACATGTTCCATTCTGACCCTGAAAGAAGAAATCAGGCGGTTATCCTGTTTCTGTTCCGGCGTCAACTCTTTTCCCTTCGGCTTTTTCTGCGGCTGAACAACAGTAATGCCTTCCGGACAGTATCCCTGATAGCCGGTGTCCTGTGCCAGAGTAAAACCGGGGGGAATACTGTAAGCTGCATCAGCTGTTTTTTTATCATGAATCCACCCGTCAAATGTCGGACTTGCATATAGTACCATACAGCAACATCTATTTGTTCATTCACTTTTATCGTTCACAAATATTGAATACCGCAAAAATAGTGAACAAATAAAGAATATCCAAATAAAAATGTTCATCGTCAGGGTCAACGCATTTAAATTTTGAGGAGCTGTAAAAGGAATCTCCTGTCCCAATCCGGATCGTCCACCCCGATACGTTCGCCGATGGCCCGGTTCGCGAACCATACGCCGTTAGCTGCATGGTCGCCGGCGATTTTGATTTTGTATCCGGCGATTTTCAGGTTACGGTTCGGCGTGAGCAGGTCGTTGATGCTTGCCGGTCTTCAGATCGGTTACTAATATTTATTAAAATAAGTCTGCCAATTAAATTCATCGTATCAAAAGAAATACTACATTTGTGTTGTAAACGAAGACGCCATGGAATATAGAATCATAAAGAAAGGGATAGAAATAGTTAGCGACCCTGAAAGTCTGTTGTTATGGACGGGCAAAAGTGTGCGCAATATGCAAGAGTTGCTCCGGGAACGGGGAGATAAAGTGTCTCATCCCAATGTAAAAACGATGCCGTTCCTGATTGTATTTATTTCCTTATTTCTCAGCTTTCAGGCTTGGGGGCAGGATCTTGACAGCGCAATCGATCAATTCATGCCTTTCATTCATGCGCTTCATAACTTTTCGAGACAGATTCCCCAGGA
>JAISDK010000046.1 GCA_031264875.1 Prevotellaceae bacterium | reverse complement strand
GAACATCTTGCATTTTCTTATCCGTCAGCTAAAGCTGACGGCAATACTAAAACTGACGGCAATACAATCGCTTATTATTGTTGTTTGTCATTCAGTCAGTTTATTTCTCGACAATTACTGGTGTTCGTATATCGGATGGAAAATCTTTTCTATTGATATGTAGGCTCTATCGGGCTATTCTTATCCCGAACTCAGGTTTCCAGGGCTATACAGAGTTGTGCCATGTGTGCTTCCAATCCTTAACTTGACGACATTGGTCTGAAGACTACGCCGAGCGAGGTTATCTGGATACCTGCAATGCAAATAACATCAAACCGGAGAAAAACCGTTTGCCGGATAGAAAATACGATTTGGTTTTGTCCTTTGGGCAAGCGCCCAAACCATTTTTCCAACTGATTTTGTCCTTTGGGCAAGCGCCCAAAGCATTTTCCGACTGATTTTGCCCTTCTGCCTGTCAGGCACGAGATAATCTTAATTTTTGCCCTCGCTCGGCGTAGTCTCCAGACCAATGTCATCAAATGAAGACATGCTATTGCTTATAAGTATTTTAGTTTTAAGGATTTTAAAGTCTTTAAAGACTTTAAAGTCCTTAAAACTGACAGGCAATAGCCCTGAAATGGCATGAAATAACCGGTTTACACTCTTCCATGGCTATATAGAGTTGTGCCATGTGGGTTTCCAATCCTTAACTTGACGACATTGGGCGTTGTCCTGTGCTACTGATTATCGGGCTTTCAGCCCTTAACCTGACGGCTATGGTTGAACTACTTCGCAGTTCGAATTAAATATGAATGGTTGCGTATCTTCGGGGAATTGCATCGCGAAAATCTTCAATTGTCAATTTTCAATTGACAATTAATTTACTACCTTTGCGCGGCATTTTTGATATGAACAGAATATGATGCGTATAAGTAAGACAGCAGTTATTGTATCGATAATATTATATCCTTTTTTTGCAAATTCCCAGAAAGAAGCGGGTGAAATACTCGACAACCTTGCGCGAACAATAGCTTCGTACAAATGCCTGTATTTCGAATATACCCTGAAAACCGAAGACCTTCAACTCAATACCTCCGGAATGCAGGACGGGAAAGCAATGATGAAAGGTAACAAATACAGGCTTTCAACCAGCGACGTTGAACTGTACAACGACGGAATCACCCAGTGGCAGTATCTCAAGGCCGACAGCGAAGTGGTGATTTCACTGGCCGATTCCACATCCGACATCGTGACCAATCCGGTCGGATTCCTCCTTGGCGACAGGAAGGAGTTTAAGCAGAAACTCAAAGGCGAAGTTAGCGAAGACGGCTTCAACCTTCTTGAAATTGACTTTTATCCGTGGGACATCAAAATGCCGTATTCCTATATAAGAATCCGCATCGACAGCAGTAAGCGCCGTCCCTACAGCATAAGATATGCCGGCAAGGACGGCGTAAACTATACCATTAAAATTAAAAACTATACTCCTGACACCGATATTCCCGACGACAGGGAGTTTGTGTTCGACCCGTCGAAGTATCCGGACATCGAAACAGTTGATTTAAGATAACAATTTAAAAACATGTATATAATAATGAAGCAGATTTACACAATTTTAGTAGTGGTAACACTGTTTACCGGCACAGGCATTGCCCAGAACAGCTTGGAATTTACAATCGACGAAGTGATAGCGCTTGCAAAGGAACAGTCGCCGGAAGGCATTCAGGCCAAACACTCGTTCAGGGCAAGCTACTGGCAATACCGGTCGTACAAGGCAGGATTTCTGCCAAGCCTCGTATTTTCCGCTTCGGCGCCCAACTTTTCGCGCGCCATGACCGCCGTGCAGCAGGAAAATGGAACTTATCTCTATCTGCAGGATTATTCCAACCGGCTGTCGGGAGCCATCAACATCGAACAGAATGTGCCACTTACAGGAGGACAGTTCACCATCGGCTCCAACCTCAGCCGCACGGACATATTCGGAGACGACGGATATGTGCAGTACCTCAGTTCGCCGCTCAACATAACCTACAGTCAGTCGCTCTTCGGCCTCAACAATTTTAAATGGGACAGGAAGATCGAGCCGCTGAGATACGAAGAGGCAAAAAGACGGTACCTGCGGTCAGTCGAAAACGTGTCGATCACGGCAGTACGCTATTTCTTCAATCTGGCGGAAGCCCAACAGAGAGTTGCAATCGCCGAATTTAACAAGCTCAACAACGATTCGCTCTACAAAATTGCAAAAGGACGATATAATATAGGAACAATCGGGGAAAACGACATGCTGCAGTCCGAGTTGAACTACATGAATGCCTGCGCAACACTGAACGACGCCATCCTCAACCTCGCCGCATCGAAAAACAGGCTCCGTTCCTTCCTCGGATTCAACGAATCGGTCAGCATTTCCATTGTGATTCCCGACGAGGCGCCACAGCTGGATCTCAGCGTGGACAAAATCATGGAGCTTGCAAAGCAAAACAATCCCGACCTCCTTGCATTTGAACGGCAACTGCTGGAGGCGCAGCGCAATGTAGCCTCCGCAAAAGCCTCGAGAGGATTCAGCGCCGACCTGTACATGCAATTCGGCCTCGACCAGCGTTCCGGCACAAGGCAGAGCTCGGGGAAAATTGTGGACGCCTACAAAAAACCCGGCGACATGGAAAGAATACAGCTGGGATTGAGAATCCCGATACTCGACTGGGGAAAAGGCAAGGGTCGCGTCAAGATGGCGCAGTCCAAGGAAGAACTCACAAAAGTGGAAGTGCAGCAGGCTATCACCGATTTTGAACAGGATGTGATTCTTCAGGTAAACCAGTACAACATGCAGGCGGAGCAATACCACATTACCGCCAAAGCCGATACCATTGCCCAGAAAAGATACAGCGTCTCAATGCAGCGCTACCTGACCGACAGAATCGACATCACGGAAATGAACAATGCCCAAAACGACAGGGACAACGCCCGCTTGAGAAGCGTCACCGCCCTGCGTAACTACTGGACATACTACTATACTATCAGGCAGCTGACTCTCTACGACCTGCTCACCAACAAGCCTCTCGAAACCGACTACGACAAACTGACGGAATGATGAAAATAGCGGTAGGACTGTCGGGCGGCGTCGATTCTGCCGTCGCCGCATATCTGCTGAAACGCTCGGGTCACGATATTATCGGTATGTTCATGCAAAACTGGCACAACACTGAGGGAACGCTTCACGGTAACTGCTCGTGGGAAGACGACCTGGATATAGCGAAAATGGTTGCCCGCAAACTGGATATTCCTTTCGAGTATATCGACTTGAGCGAAGAATACAGCAGACGTGTAGTCGATTACATGTTTGCCGAGTATGAAAGGGGACGCACTCCGAATCCCGACATCCTGTGCAACCGCGAAATAAAATTCGACGTATTTATCAGAGAGGCAAACAGGCTTGGCGCCGACAGAATTGCAACGGGACATTACTGCCGAATAGCTTCATTTGAATCCATAAGTGGAAAAACTTTCAGGCTGATTGCAGGAGCAGATCCGAACAAGGATCAGAGTTATTTCCTTTGTCAGCTGTCGCAGGAACAGCTGTCGAAAGCCGTATTTCCCGTCGGCCACCTGCTCAAGCCGGACGTGCGCCGCATTGCGGCAGAACAAAACCTTCCCAATGCCGACAGGAAAGATTCACAGGGAATATGCTTCGTCGGAAAAGTCGATTTACCCGTATTCCTGCAGCAGAAGCTGGCCGTCAGAAAAGGCGACACGGTAGAGATTATGCCGGGGTTTTACGAAAAATGCAGGGAAAATATTCCTGCCGATGACTACGCGGAACTGTCGAAGCCTTTTAAATACTCTCCAAACGACGGGAAAAAAATCGGCACGCACGACGGCGCCCATTTCTTCACAACCGGACAGAGACGCGGAATCAGTATCGGCGGACATGCAGAGCCGCTGTTCGTCGTTGGCACGGATATCGAAACAAACACACTCTATGTCGGCGAAGGGCGCGATCATCCCGGACTGTTTCGCAGGGCGCTGTTCATCAGTCGCGGCGAAATACACTGGATTCGGAATGACCTTGCATTGTCCGAAGGCGAAACTCTTGTCTGTGACGTCCGGATCAGATACCGTCAGCCCCTGCAGAAGGCAACGCTCGCCATGCAGCCCGAAGGACTGTACATCATTTTCGATAAGCCGCAGAGAAGCATTACACCCGGACAGTTTGCCGCATGGTATTTCGAGGATGAACTAATGGGTTCCGGAGTAATAAACGCTTGAATTTACATTATCCCTTAATGTTTTTGTCTATATAATCGTACAGGTTTTCAAATGTAAGAATACCTGTTATTTCGTGTGCCTGTATTTTAACGCCAAACAAACCGTCCACAAGAGCCACCATATCTACCAGCCCCAGACTGTCAATATCCAGAGTATCCTTGATTTTCGCATCGGGAACGAGCGCAGATATTTCAATTTCAAATTCTTCGGCTAATGCTTCGTTTACCGTCTTAATCAATGCTGCTTTATCCATCGTACTGTATTATTAATCATTTTATATCTTTCACTATCAATGTCGAATTGGTTCCGCCGAAGCCAAACGAGTTCGACAGGAATGTATCGAAAACCTTATTTACCCTCGTCGCCGGAATATTCAGCTTAACCGAATCGCTGTCGGGGTTTTCGAAGTTCAGGTTCGGAGCGATGAACCCGTTTTTCATCATCAGCATTGAATACACTATTTCGCTTGCTCCCGCCATCCACATTTCGTGTCCCGTCATCGACTTTGTAGAGGTAACCTCCGGCCTGTGGTCGCCAAATACATTCGCAATCGCCTTAGCTTCATTTGCATCGCCTACGGGCGTGGAAGTGGCATGAGCATTGACGTATCCTATTGTGCGGATATCTATTTTCGCCTCGCTGATTGCCATTTTCAGCGAACGGCACGGCCCATCGACGTTTGGCACCGAAATATGGTCGCCATTGGACGAAAATCCGTATCCGGTAATTTCCGCCAGCACAGGCGCTCCACGCTTTACTGCCGATTCGTAGCTTTCGATGATAACTGTGGCAGCGCCGCCGCCGGGCACCAGTCCGTCTCTGTCCCGGTCGAATGGACGTGACGCCGCTGCCGGATCGTTTTCGCGCACGGAAAATGCACTAATACCGTCAAAGCTTCCTATCGAGTATGGATTTACTTCCTGTGCTCCACCGCATACCACACATTCCTGCAATCCGGTCTGAATCAGCATCCGTCCAAGTCCAATTGCATGAGACCCGCTTGCGCAGGCCCCCGAAACAGTCAGATTGATTCCCTTAAGCTTGAAAATACATGAAAGATTCATGGTCACGGTAGAATTCATTGACTGGAATATGGCGCCCGAACCGATCATTGTCGTGTCTTTCTTTTCGCGCATTGTGTCAATGCTTTTCATAATGGCGTCGGCGCTGCTGTCGTTTCCATACAGCAAACCGGTTTCGTGGGAGGCAAGATAGTCGCCGTCTATCTTTGCATTTTTCAGCGCTTCATCCGTTGCAAGATACGCATAATTGCACTGTTCTGCCATATATACGCGCTGGTTGCGACTAAGGATACCCTTCAGTTTTGGCATTGCGAGGCTGGCTGTCAGTCCCGACCGGAATCCAAGCTCCTTGCGCGAGGGATCGAAAACAATCCCCGACTTTCCTTCATAAAGGGATTTGCATACTTCTTCAAGATTTTTTCCCAGGCAAGAGTAGATTCCCATACCTGTGATTACAACTCTTCGTTTCATCTATACTTTTAGATATATTCTTTTCTTAAATTCAACAATTTATTAAGGGATTCGTGAATACGTGTTCTTATGCCGCACAGCTCTGCCAGCCTGCCGGCTTTGCGGAGGTTATAAAACCGGAGCCGTTCCCTGAATCGTTTCCAGACCTTGTCGTAGCTGATTACAAATATGAACATAAACGGCAGACAAACTAAGTAAGCCAGAGTAATCGGTATCGAGCCGCTGATCGACCATACGGAGAAAAAGAGTATGATGTTCAACAGCGGTATTGTTACCAGCACACTTAGTATCAGCGATATTGTTCCATGCAGCATCTCGTCTTTTATTCTCCTGTTTATCAGTTTCGGCGGATATACAACCAGCGCGGTTGATATAATTGCAAAAAGGTATGGCAGAAACAGCGCTGCAAACAGCAGTATCTCGCCGGCAATCCGGATACACGAAGGTTGCCGGTCAAAGGAGCTGTCGTTGATTTTCAACTCCCTGATATTACTGTTCAGAAAAGCCGCGTCGTCGTAAACCTGCTGTACCTCATCGTTCTGACCCGATGTTTTCAGTGTGTCCAAATGTTTGAAAAACTGCTTGTCTGCCAACAGCTTTTCGGGAAGCCTGCCAGGATTGAAGCCGTTGCTTCGGGCATATTTGATTCCGTATGTGTTCCTGAGAAAATCGATTGCGTCATAGTTGTCCAAGTCTGTGATATTGAGCATCAGTTCGGCCACCCGGCTTCTTACTGTTTCATTCACTTCCCGCTGGGCAGTCCTGTGCTTTTCCCTGTACATTTGATAGTAAGGTTTCAGAGAGACAGGTTCTCCGAACTTGATGAGTATGTCCTCGCGTATGTTCATGTAGTCCGAATAATGATTGCACGATGGCATAATAAACACTTCTTTTTCGAAATTACTTTTTTCCGCAGCCTCAAAGGCAAGACGCAAATAGCCGTACGAAAACCGTCCCAGCCATCGCCTGTCCTGATGCCCTGCTTCGGGATATATTATAACGGTACCGTTGTTTAAAAGTTCGTGATATGTTTTCAGGAAAGTGTCGCCATTGTTCGACAGGCTGCTTATTCCCTGATACATCAAACGAAAAGCCGGCATGATTCCTATCCCTCGGAAAATAGTTCCAAAAACGGGAAACTCAAATGCATCGGCACGTGCAATCGCTCTGATTTTCCTTCTTCCGCGGGCATTGATTGCCAGCACCAGCGCCAGTGCGTCATTCAAACTGTTCTGATGGTCGGACACAACCATCAAAGGTGCGTCCTCAGGCATGTTTTCCTTGTCGATAAAATAGATTTTCCTGTAATATACCGAATGGGCAAGCCGCACATACAGCTTAAATAGCCTGTATATTATGCCTCTCCGTCCGCTTGGGTATTTTACTGCCTGGTCTTCTGTCCATAAACGTTGTTTCATTTTGTGTTTTTTATAGTAAAACAATCAATAATTAATTTGGAGCGCAAAGGTATAAAAGAAAACTTATCACACAAAAAAAGTTTTTTACGGGATTTAAAAAAAGACTGGCTTTTCGGTAATTGACGAAATTTCCGCTAACCGGAAATGAAGAATTGACGCTGCCGCATCTGTCGGAAAGCGAAAGCGTGTTTATTCATGTTGCCGGATATGTGATATTTGTGACCGCTGATAAAACTGATGACCGCTGATGATTATAAATCAATCAGCGGTCATCAGTTTTATCCGTTTAATCAACGGTCGTAATTGCCTTGCAGTCTTTCCAGAGGCTGCTCGCGGCGACAGGATACTGATTATTTTTTGGCTTTGCTTGCTATGTATTCCTGGTTCAATCCGCTCAATATGTCGGAAGTGACGTCCATTGAAGGCGTTCCAACCATTATTGTGGCGGCGTTAAGTATAAGGGAATATTTTTTTTCCACATTATATTTTTCCACATATACTTGTATTGCGTCAAGTACTTTTCTGCTCATAACGGCTTCTTCTTCCCCGAGTTCCGACATCATTTTCGGATATTCCACATTTCTCAGCTCATTGTCGCGCTGTTCGAGGCGCTGTCTCTGCTCTTCCGCTTCCGAGTTAGTTAAAAGCATTTTCTGATACTTTTCCTGAAAAACTTTGGCGTCAGCCTGCAGTGCATTCATTTTCGACCTGAACTCGTCCTCTTTCTTTTTGGCTTTCTGCTCAAATTCGCGCTTGAGGTCATGGTAATAGTCGTATTTTTGAATAACGGAATCAAGCCTGATATATGCTATATCGGTGATTTTTGTTTCAACTGCCTGCTTTTCTCCAGCCGGTTGATTGTTATTGGGATTTTTACCCTGTTCATTATCGGCGGAGCTGCCACATGCAGCGAATAATAGCGTTACTACCAGAAATTTTGGTAGCCAAAGAATTGCAATAATTTTTTTCATACAACAATATAAAATGTTTTAAAATAATTTCACAAAAGTAATACTATTTATTAAACTGCTAAAATTTCTTTTTCTTTTTTCTCCAAAACCGAATCTACGGTTTTAACGTAACTGTCGACCGTTTTCTGTATATCGGCTTCAAAATCTTTGACCAAATCTTCCGAAAGACCGTCCTTCTGTAATTTTTTGATTGCTTCTATGGCGTCTCTGCGGGCGTTACGAATGCTTACCCGTGCATTTTCGCCTTCGTGCCGGGACTGTTTCACCAGGTCTTTTCGCCGTTCCTCAGTCAGGGGCGGAATGTTAATGCGTATTGTTTCACCATTGTTTTGCGGCGTGAAACCCAGATTTGCCTGCATGATGGCTCTTTCTATCGGTTGAATCATTTTTTTTTCCCATGGCTGGATGAGAACGGTTCGTGCATCGGGCGATGTTACGCTTGATATCTGGGGCAGAGGTGTCGGCGACCCGTAATAATCAACCATTACCTGATTGAAAAGCGCCGGATTGGCTTTTCCCGCGCGTATTCCCAGCAGGACTGTGTCCAGATGCTCAACGGCTTTCTGTATTTTATTTTCTGCCGCATTAATAATTTCCTTGGCTTTAGCTGCATCCATAGTAATTTATTTTACTGATATTTTAAAGTGTATATTATTTAATAATTGTCCCTGTAGCGCTGCCCGATATAATTTTTTTAAGGTTGCCTGGCGTATTCATGTCAAATACCAGGATGGGCAGCGAATTTTCCCGGCACAGCGTAAATGCTGTCAAATCCATAATCTTCAATCCTTTTGTGTATGCTTCGTCAAAACTGAGACTGCTGTATTTTGTTGCTTCGGGGTGTTTTTCGGGGTCGTCGGTATATACTCCGTCCACACGGGTTCCCTTGAGAAGGATGTCGGCTTTCAGTTCTATTCCGCGCAGCGCGGCTGCCGAATCGGTTGTGAAAAACGGGTTTCCCGTTCCTCCCGCGATGATGACGGTGGTGCCGGATTCCAGATATTCAATGGCTTTGGAGCTTGAATAGTATGCTCCTACCGGTTCCATGCGGACGGATGTGAGGACTTTCGCTTTTATTCCCGCATTTTCCATAGCCGACTGGATGGCAAGGCTGTTGATTACTGTGGCTAACATGCCCATGTTGTCGCCTTTGATTCTGTCAAAACCTCTGTTTGCTCCGCTTATTCCCCTGAAAATATTGCCTCCGCCGATGACTATGGCTACCTGAACGCCCATTTCCGTTATCGAAGCAATATCCGAGGAATACCGAGACAAAACGTCCGGAGATATTCCGTAATCACTGTTTCCCGCAAGGGATTCGCCACTCAATTTTAACAGTATTCTTTGATACTTAATCATATCTTTCTTTTTAGCGTACAATATTTTAATTCGCAAAAGTAAAAAACTTTGCCGTATCAACAAAAAAACAATTAACAATTTGTCGAGAATGGTAATTTAAAATGCTCCCGTTTGCTTGGAAAGGAGGGTTATGAATTGTGATTTGCAAGAACCTTGCCAATCACAATTCAGCCGGATTACTACTTGCTTCATTCATTCTCGCGGCACAACAGGACTCCTGACATGGGTAATGTTTTATATATAATATATATAACGTTTAATGAAGAACATGCTTCAAAACATTGCTGTCGCAAAATCAACGTCCAATACATTAAACGATACCTATTGTATATCCTAAAAAAGATGTACATTTGCGCTGACATTTAAAATAGATTGTATGATGAAAAGATTGGTGTTTTTTTTATTGTTTTTTTCGACCGTTCAAAGTTTTGCACAGCGTTTGGACAAAGAAATCCCCGAAAATTCGGTGGTATATTCACTGCCGAAAACAAGTATTGAAATTTCAGTAGAAGTGATAAAGGACAGGTACATTCCCGGCCCTTACGTGAGATATGCCGAAGAGCAGCTGTCCGTCGAAAGAGTGTCGGCAAGGGAAGAGGTGAGCTACAGTATCGGAAAAATTTCGATGAAACCTGTTATTGAAGCTGATTATGAATATATGTATTCATTGCCGGCAGGAGAAAGAGCGTTTCTCGACCTTTCGTCCGAAGGATTGATATTTTTGCTGAACGACCCGAAGGAATCCATTGTTAATTTTGCTTCCGGTACATCTAACTATCAGATTTATCCCGACCGCCTGCCTTCGTCGCCCGTAGAAACGCAGAAGGAATTTTTGATGGAAAGAATCAAAACCGATTCGGGATTTATAAGTATCCCGTTTCAGCAAAGTATTGTAGAGAAAAAAGACGCTCAAAGCAAAGCCGAAGAAGCTGCCAAGTTTCTGTTTAGCTTGCGTCAGCGCAGATTCGAACTCGTTACGGGAGACGTGGACCACGCGTTCAGCGGCAGTTCATTGAAAGACGCTTTGAACGAAATCAGCAGACTTGAGAAAGAATATCTGTCGCTGTTTCTCGGAAAACATTTTGTGGAAAGCAGAACTCATACGTTTTACATATCTCCCGAAAAAACGCTGGATAAAAAGTCATATCCCGTTTTTCACTTTTCGGAAGCCGATGGAGTGCTTGCTGAAGCAACAAGAACGTCAGCGTCGTTTACTTTAAATGTAACTCCATTGGGCAAAATAAACCGTGTGGAAGGAGTGAAAAACCGGGCAAGAATAGCAAACATATACTACAGAGTTCCCGAAATAGCCGACGTGCTTCTGTTCCAGGGTCCGAAAGAAGTGTGCAGCGGAAGAATGCATATCTATCAAATGGGCAGAGAATTTGTAATACCGTCCGACGCAAAAGCCAAATAGGCTTTTATGCAATTAACAGTGAACAAAAGCTCATTAAATTTCACCACTGCAAAGCGACATGGAAGAAACTGATTCTTCAACAGGATAATAACAAAACTGAATAACTCACGTTACGCAAATATGATGCGCATTTCAATCTGTTGTTCCGGACGACAGACAGTATTTGTTTTTTTGGGGAAGAAAAATTAATAATATATAACAATGTGAACTTTCTGGATTGCTTCGTTCCTCGCAATGACGGATAAGCTTGTGCTGAGCAATGGACGTAATGTCAGACGGTTATCCGTCATTGCGAGGAACGAAGCAATCCAGAGTTTTATAATCTGTTATATCTTGTTTATTTCGCATACCTTAGCACGCTGATGATTGCATATTGGCATGTGTCCATTCAGTTTAATCCGCGATTTCTATTTGACCGGTATCTATCTTTGACAACAACATTGCCATCACTGGCAACGGCATTATATTCAATGACAACGACATTTCAATCACTTTCAATCAGCGGTCAGAAATGTCATGTAGCTGCATAACATGAGTGAATAATATACTTCGCGCGGGATGTTTTTGTATATTGCAGACTTACACCCTCTCAGTTTACGGCAGAGACATCATAAAAAAAATCATCAAATTTCAGTTCTTAGCTCCAAAACGTCCTGTTATACATTGAAAAATAGTGCACGACACCATACCTGCGGTTTCCGTACGCAGTCTGCTACGACCTAAAGAAACAGGAATAAACCCTTTGGATATAGCCGTTTCCACCTCCCGCTTCGTAAAATCGCCTTCGGGGCCTATCACTGTCAAAGTCGGTTTGCCGGAAACAATTGTTTCTGCAAACGATATATTTTTTTCCTCACAGCAGGCAATACATTTTGTTTCTTTGGATTTAAGCCGAATAAAATCCTTAAATTCGACAGGCTGATTAATTTGCGGGAAACTCAGGTTCATAGATTGTTTCATTGCCGAGATCACGATTTTTTCCATTCTTTCGATATTCAATACCCTTCGTTCCGAATGTTCGCTGAATATCGGAGTAATTTCCTCTATACCTATTTCCACCGCTTTTTCTACAAACCATTCAAAGCGGTCGATATTTTTCGTAGGTGCAATAGCAACATGAAGAAATTCCGGACGCCTGTAAACCGGTTTTGTATCAATGATATTGAGAACACAATTCTTTTTACTGTCGTTGATAATCTTTGCAGTATGGATTTCTCCCGAACGACTGAATACCTCGACGATGTCGCCGTTGCTATGCCTCAACACACTTGTACAATGCTTCGACTCATCCGGGTTCAAAACACAGATTTCGTTTTCAATTGTCTCTGTATAAAACATTTATTTAAAGTAAAGTTTCAATCATAATTGTCCGTTAGAAGCCGTTTTAACACCACCTGAGCCGAGATGACCCTGTTTGCCGCTTCGGGTATGACGATTGACTGCGGACTTTCGATGACTTCGTCTGTAACAATCATATTACGTCGTACCGGCAAACAGTGCATGAAATAAGCGTCATTGGTTAACGCCATTTTCCGGGCGTCAACAGTCCAGGCTCTATCCCTGCTTAAAATACGGCCATAATTCGGATCGGTATATGCCGCCCAGTTTTTGGCATAAATAAAATCAGCGCCTTCGAATGCCTTGTCCTGATTATATTCTATTTTGGCGCTTCCCGTGAACTGTTTGTCAAGTTCATATCCTTCGGGATGAGTTACAACCAACTCATAATCGGTTGCATTTATCCATTCTGCAAAAGAATTTGGCACAGCCTGAGGCAGCGAGCGGGGATGCGGCGCCCATGTTAAAACAATTTTTGGACGCTTAGTTTTACTGTATTCTTTAATTGTTATCAAATCGGCAAAACTTTGCAAAGGATGTCTCGTTGCTGCTTCCATACTGAAAACAGGTTTTCCGGAATATTGGATAAACTGATTTAAAACTTTCTCCCCATAATCGTCCTGTTTGTTTTCGAACCGTGCAAAAGAACGCACGCCTATAATATCGCAGTAACTTCCCATAACGGGAATAGCTTCAAGGATATGTTCCGGCTTGTCTCCATCCATGACGACTCCGTGCCCGGTTTCGAGCTTCCATGCTCCCTGATTCACATCAAGCACAATCACATTCATGCCAAGATTCAAGGCTGCCTTCTGAGTGCTCAGCCTGGTGCGCAGACTCGAGTCGAAAAATATTGCAAGCAGAGTTTTATTTTTCCCTGATGTATTGTATTTGAATATGTCTTTCTTTAATTCAAATGCTTCTTCCAATGCAATATTCAAATCTCCGATATCATTTACCGATGTAAAATGTTTCATATTGTTATATTATTTCGCTTTCAACTTTTCTGCGGCGTCGTTTTTAATTGCTTTACGCCAAAATTCGGGTAACTGTGGTTGTTGTGGAGAAACGGATACTCCCGTAGGCGTACTTAAAAACTCGCCGTTAGCTTCCTGTTTTATATTTCCATCAATGTATTTCACAAGCAAATAGCGGTCTAATTCTTTCCATCGCCTGATTGTAGATGCGGCTGTGTTTACCGAAAAGTCAGTTACAAACTCTACTGCCTTTTCTTCATTTTCGGAATACAGTTTTTTTGCATGTTCATCAATAACTTCAACCATTTCAACGTATTTCGATTCAAGTTCCTTTTGAAGCCTGATGATGTCTTCGCTCATAACATCATAACGTAAATAGGCAAAATTGGTTACACGATTGAAAACCCAAAAGGCAGCATTATCGGAGTAGGTCAGCAAATCGCCGTTACCCACGGCATATTCTTCCGGCACACGGGCGCTGCAACTGTATATCGGTGTAAGACAGGATGTGGAGGCATCGTCAGCGCTGAACCATAATATCCCCGACAGGGCTTGCGGCATACTGCTCCGGCTTTCGGCAACGAACCAGAATCCAGTCTGTTGCGTAGCAATTGCCCGTTCGTGAACAAATTTTTCACCATCAATTTCCCATGTCATCGGACGCCAGCGATATGGCAATTTAAAAGGCCCGGCGCCTATGTCTGTAGTCATGTCCATTTTTGTACCTTCATAATGGTCTCTCATCATTCCAGCCGTGTGTTCGAACGAAATTTTCTCATCCGGTTTGATATAGAGGGGCATCCGGTTTGCCAAATCGTAACCCATTGCATAATCCTGATATTTCCACATATCGCTGTTCACGCTTTTGAAAAACGACCATACTCTTGCTTCACAGGCACGGGCGCCGCCGAAATCAAGAGGATTATATACGTCTGAAAAGCTAAAATCCCCGTCATTACCATTATACAGACCGAGTTCCCTGGCTGTCCGGGCAACATCGGCAGCATACACTACTTCTATTTCCGGATTGAATATCCTGTCGATTTCTTTGGAAGATATTGACGTGCTGCCGTTACTCCACGGAAATGTCCGTATTCTCGCCTGATTTGCATGAGCGCACACATATCCATCGGGAATACGCATGGCTACCCATACGGCGCCTTTATTTAAATTTTCTGCGGATTTGTTTTTTTTGTCATTTATGATTTTTGTTCCTTTGCCAACCATTTCCAGTATCCAAACTTCATCGGGATCTGCAATCGAGAACGATTCTCCCGCCGAACAATAACCGTAGGCATCAACAAGTTCTGTCATAATTTTTATTGCTTCACGGGCATTTTTAGCTCTCTGCAACGTAATGTATATAAGACTGCCATAGTCAATTATGCCCGTTGTATCTACCAGTTTCCCGACACCGCCAAAAGTCGTTTCGCCTATTGCCAGCGAATGTTCGTTCATGTTTCCTACAACGCGATATGTATTGGACACTTGTGGTATTTCGCCTAAAAATCTTCCCGAATCCCACTCATAAACCTGAAGCGTTGTTCCGTCAGCATAGCTTGCAGCCGGCCAGAAGTACAATTCTCCGTAAAGAGTGTGCGAATCAGCTGCGTAGGTAATAAATGTAGAACCGTTTTTCGAGGCTCCCTTCGTAATCAAAAAATTGGTGCATGATATGGACGGCGTTACTGTACAAATGCCTGCCACTATGAGAATTAATAATAATTTTTTATTCATAACTATATAATTTTAAATATTGCGCAAAGGTAGCGATTATTTATTATAAACCGAATTTGATTTGAACATTGTGTTTGTAATGCGGATTTTTGTTCATTAGAATATGGAATCACGGTCTGTAAAGTTACTTTACAGGCTTTTTTAAAAGGTACTGGGATATAAATATAAACGGGTTCGCAAATCGTTGAAAAGCAAACACAATGAACAGGCATTCGTATTACAGCAGTCCTAACTGGAGTTATTTGAAAAAACTCGACTTGGAAGAAAATATTACATTAATTTTTCGTGAATATTTATATTCCTGAAATGCAAAGTACTATTGAATAATTTTATATCCTTACCGGACAGCAGTGATTCCCTTTTAAAACATACGCTCTATTTACAATCTGTCCTTTCTGTAACGTCGGAGAGACTTTCTTCTCCGGTTTTGTTAATATAACTGCATTTGTTGTCTAATTTCGCCAATGCTCTGCCCTCTTCGGAAAACTCTCCAATACAGTCATATTTAATTGGAATCACTTCTTTTCCGGCTTTGTTGATATAGCCGTATTTATTGTCCTGTTTCGCCAATGCCCAGCCATCTTTTTCGGAAAATTCTCCAATCCAGTCATATTTGACCGGAATCACTTCTTTTCCGTTTATGTTAATATAGCCACATTTGTTGTCTAATTTCACCATTGTCCAGTAGTGGTCGTCGGAAAACTTTCCAATCCAGTCATATTTAACTGGAATTACTTCTTTTCCGCTTGTGCTAATACAGCCGGTTTTGTTGTCTAATTTTGCCAATGCCAAACCGTATTTGGAAAACTCTCCAATCCAATCATATTTGACCGGAATCACTTCTTTTCCGG
>JAISDK010000246.1 GCA_031264875.1 Prevotellaceae bacterium | reverse complement strand
AGAGAAACTGTATTATCGGCGTTTACTTTTTTACCCATTACTCTTTCGACATGTCCGGAAATCTGCTGGCTTGTTTCAGGAAAATATGATGGTTTTTCGAGACTGTCTTTCAGGATGGCAGGAATATCATACCGTCTCCATGCCTGCGTAAGCATCAAAATATCCGCACTGTTTGGATTGTTTATGTAATATTCGGGCGATTCGACATATCCTCTTATCTCAGAACAAAGCAAAAGTCCGGACACTATGGAAAACAAACTGTCGGCTCGGACATCTCCGTCGTCAGTAACCGCAACTGAAAAACTGCCGTCAAGAGGATTTTCTTCATTATCTATAACTTGTATTCGTGCTGATATATGTTCTCCTGCCGTATATGCGGATTTGTCTGTCGAAAAGTTTGTTTTCGCCAATTCTTTGTCATCCATGTAAAAAAACATACGCTCGCTTAAGGGATTCATTTTGTCATCCAGCAATAAAACCTGCGATACTCCCGAAAGTATCAGTTCTTTTTCAATCACCAGAGTATTCTGTTCCGGCAATTCTCCGGCGTAAACAACGAAGCCTCTTGTATGTATCACAAGCTTAAGTTGCTTTTCCTTAAAGTTTTTGCCTTTTAAAACTGTTATGTATATATTGTCTTTATGTGCAAATACCTTCAACGCACAGGCTTCCGGATTTGAATCGGGCAGTTGAAACCGTTTTTCATTTCCCGGGACGTTACTGCATACAGCATAATATTTAACTCCATGCTTCGGGAGAAATGCAAACTGTCCCATTCCGGCATGTTCCGAGCGGATATTGACGATTGTATCTCCCTTATCGTTGATTATTATTCCTGTTATGTCTTCCGACAAGCCATTTGTTTTAAGAGCTTTGAATCCTGTTTTACATACTTCGCCGGGAATAAAGTATCCTCCTTCGGGAAAAAAGGAAACATCGAAATCGTATGATGATTGAGGCGCGGGAATATTTTTTTTACGTTCTGTCCCCTTATTTTCAATTCCTGTTTTTAAAATTTCCGGACTGGCTATAAACACTTTCCTTTCAAAAAAATAATCAGGTCGATTACGCATAAAGTTGGTATAAGCACGGATTAGATATGCGCCTTCTGTCAAATCTTCCGTCAAGTCAATATTATTATGAAACAGACTGTCGCTATCGCGACGGATTTTATCCCGACTGACAAGTTCTCCTGTGGGAGAAATCAACTCCACATATACATACCGACTTCCATAAACAGGTATATGTGAAATTGCATCAAGTAAAAATATTCTGTACCAGATTTTCTCGCCCGAAACATATACGGATCTATCCGTATGAATATGAATTTTTTCCTGTGGAAAGACTTTTATCTGTTCATATATCTTTTCTTCCATATCGGGTTTCGATTTTTGTTCGGCAATTTTTTCAGTTTCATAATTTAAAGGCAAGATATCGCCTGTTCTGTACATCCCCATTTCGCCTGTAATAAGAACGCTTCCCATTGGTTTCACTTCATACCCGGATATATCAACACTTAATGTGTCACTGTAAAATATTATTTGGGAAGCCACTTTCATAGTAAAGGTTTTTCCGATTTTAGAGAATTTTCGAATATCTACAATTATTTCTCCCTTATCTTCGGCGTCGCGCTTAACTGTTACAGTTTTCACTGTATTTCCCGAAGGATTATCTTTTACGATAAACAGTTTATCTGCTGGGTATTGTCGGTCATTTTTATATAGTGAATAATCATGCTCATGCAGTTTTTCGCCGGCTATTAATTTGAAAAACTGACGGGGCGAATTTTCGTATGCTTCCCGTCTATTCATCGCTATTCGTCGATTATCAGGCGCCAAATCTTCAAATATTACTGTCCCTGTGTTTGAGATAATCGGATAGTCTTCGCGTAAATCTTTTTTATATAGAATTTTAAATTCTATAATTTCCCACAGTAATTTATATCCCAAGCGTTTGTTTTCTATACGGACGGGGACATTTGACGAAGCATACAATATTTGATCTACAGTATCGTATTTCAATCGTATATCGTCTTCGTTTAATATTTTACATGCTTTCCCGGCTTTAGTCTTTCCTAAAAACTGCTGACGGAAGGCTTTCAGCATCTGATTGCGCGTGTACCTGCTTTGCGAAACAGCCGAAACAGTTACTTCATCCAGCTGTATAACTTGCTTTTCCAAATAAATGACTTCGGGTAATGCATCGAAAGGCTCGGATATGATTATTCTTTCATAAGATACATGGCTTATCACCAAACGTGTATTAATTCTATTTCCGACAGAAAGTTTGAATTTTCCTTCGGTGTTTGTAGCAGTGATGAATGAGGTCCCGTCTAAATATACTAAGGCATTATATACCGGCTCACTGGTTTCTGCATCCAGTACAATGCCTTCCAGATTTTGAGCGACTATATTTCCGAAGAAAACAATAAATAATGCCAAATATGTTGCAATCTTTTTCATTTCAAATTTTTCACAAAATTATAACAAAAACAACTATAGCCGCAAAAATATTTTATTTCGTATATCTTCATGGAACTCCTGTCGCCAAGTTCGACATTCCGTTTACGGAACTCGAGCTTGCGTTCCTGGACTGCAATACTGCTATCGTTGACAGGAACATTCCTGTCAACGACCGCGATGTTGTGGTCGCCGACTGTAAAATTTTGCTATCGTTGACCACTATACTGTATTCGTTGATCGAAACATTCCTGTCGTCGACTGCGAGCTTGCTATCGCTGACCGGAACATTCCTGTCGACGACCGGAAAAATCGACCCGTTTTGGCTGTGAGGTCGACGTCCCGGACAGGAACATTGCGGTCATCGACCACATTATTGCTATCGCCGACAGGAACACTGCTATCGCCGACAGGAATATTCTATTTCTTAAAAGGATAATCGCAGTTTTAAACAGCGCCAATCGCAGTCAGGAGTAGAAACATCACGGTCGGCGAATGGAGTTTCCAATTCACCGACCGGAATATTCTGTTGCCTGAACGGAATGCCGGAATTTTCCACAAGCAACAATGTGACTGTTGACAGAAATCGTCAATTCCCTGACTCGTCTTTGTTCTCTTTCGAACGGGATGAATGACCCGGGAAGCGATTTTTCAGTTCACTGACAATAAACGGAGCATTGTTAACTTTACGTTTCAGTCCTTCCTTACTTGTACCGTAGTAAGTCAGTCCTGCAACGTAAGCCTCGCTGCCTGCAAGCGTCATTGTATCGTGAATTTTTTTTGTCAGTTGCGATAACTGTACATAAAATTCACGCAAAGCTTGCACTGTTTCAACGTCCTTTTCGAACTCTGCTACATCAATAAGTCCGGCAAACTCGGGGTACTGTTTGGCAAATTCCAGCGCCTTGAATACAAAAGCATACGATTTATCGCCCATCACAGGTAATTCACGCGCTTC
>JAISDK010000228.1 GCA_031264875.1 Prevotellaceae bacterium | reverse complement strand
AAGAGTAGTTTTGCCGTCTCCCTTAGGCCCCAGCAGTCCGAAGATACTTCCACTGTTCACCGATACGATCACACTGTCTATAGCCAGGTGGCCGGCATACTGTTTAACGATATTGTCAGTTTCAAGTATATACATATTCATCTATATCTTACAGCGACATCCCGAATCTCATCACCTTTGCCAGCGGATGTTTCATGGCAGCCCACAACAGGCGTTCCATGTGCAACAGCGATGACCATTCCTCCAGCATAGCCTTGTAGCTGCCCTGATATACAAGCAAATTTTCGCTGTCGGTAATATACATCGGATCGAAATAGGGAAAAATAGTTGGCTCATATCCCGAATTGTCATCGAAAAACTCAATGAACTTGTCCAAGCTCCCGGAAGCAACCACAGCGTCATATTCAGCGTTAAATTTTTTCCCGCCATCCATGCCTGAACTCGTTTTTACGCCAATCAATTCATTAAATTCAAAGAAAAAATCCTTGAAATTCGGCAGCAGCACGTCCGGTTTGATCGTGTAGTACGATACTGTTCTTTCTTTGCTGCCTGTTTCCTGTTTGCGTTTCGTCTCACTGTAGAAATCGAAGAAATCTTTCGGTGCATGTTCTACAAACTCTTTCCTGCTATTCTCATCGTCACGCTCCAGACCCCATGGACCGTCGCCGAAACGAAATGAAAGGGGAATGCCCCCTACGATACCTGTTCCCATAATATTTTTATTTTATGCGTTTACACGCTGTTATTTATTGGACGGCAAAGATAGATAATTTTTTATTACTGCTGTATTTTTGATTGATGCATCATTCATCGCCTTTTCAGGGCTATTGTCTATAGTCAGTTTAAACTTTGATCGATGGCACTAAGCCATACTATTGCTTTAAAATCCTAAGGACTTTAAAGTCCTTAGGACTTATAGGCAATAGCCCTGAAATGGCATGAAATAACCGGTTTACACTCTTTCAAGGCTTGGGAGAGATAGATAGCGAGTTGTGCCATGTAGGCTTCCAATCCTTAACTTGACGACATTATGAGCACAAAAACGGGGACATTAAAAACTGTCCCCGCCACAATGAAGATAAACAAACCCTCGATTCAACTAATTGTTTCTTCGGGGTCTTTGGTTTCGATTTTGTCTTTGTCCCTGTTCGCGGTTTCCAAATCGTTCCCGGCGAGCTTTCAGTTGCTCCTCGTATTTTTTGTACTGAGCTTCCGTAAGGACAGCCTTCAGTTCACTGTTCTGCTCTTCCCGGTTTTTTTGGACAACTTCCATGTTTTTTGCATCGTCTTTCTTACTGTTTTCGAAAGCTTCCTCAATCTTTTTCGCATATTTAAGATTTATCCTTTTCACCGAATCATACTGAGCATCGGTCAATTCAAAATCTTTTTTCATCCTGTCGGTTTGCGCTTTAACTCTTTCTTCGGTCGATAGTCGCTGTCCTCTCTGACCTCTTTGTTCTCCGTCCTGTGCATAAATCATCCCTGTAAACAGAGACATCAGGAATAATAAAAATAACTTTGATCGCATATAAAACTTTTTTAATTGGTATTGTAATTATTTTACGGCGCAAATGTACATACATTCTTAGCCATAAAAACCGTTTTTGGCTTAATCGGAAAAATATATTTCTCAAGCGCCATATTCACATCTTGAAATGTACGGTGTGCTGAAATTTGTTTTCCAGTTAGAAATCAAATTTTTGGGAGAAATTGCTTATTCCCATTATCAGAAGCTTGTATATGGAATCGTTGAACATTGTCATTTCCTTTTTATTGACAGGATAATTTCCCAGCATCAGCGATTGTACGTACAGAATGTTTATCACGGCTTCGAACATTGTGTCGTCGTCGAGGTCTGTCAAATCGTTAATCAGTGTGTTATCCCTGTTAAAACACAGGGTAGGGGTCAATTCTTCTTTTTTCTTAATAAAACCGTGCAGAGTGGAAGCAAACGGATTGGATGCATTGACAAGGTTGCTGATATTTTTGTTATTCAATGCCTCATCGTTAGCGACATATATGGCAGGAGTGTCTTCGGGTTCAAATTTTTTTATTTTGGCTTTGCAGTAGCAGGATTTCAGTATTTCGTTGGCTTTTTGTTCGAAAACCGTAAATTTCCGGTCATTGGTAACCGTCTCTCCGAAGTTGGACAAAACGTCCTGAGGAGTTATTTTTGTTATCCTGACACTGGGAAACACGATTGAGATCTTGCGAATCAAGTCATGTTCAAAACTGTATGCGGCATTAATGACTGTTTTACCCTGCGAGCCGGCTATTCGCCGGATTTGCCGGAAATCGTCCATTGAAGGAGTAAAGAATATTTCGTCGTTGTAGGTTTTCAGCGACCTGAAATTCATCATTCCCTTGTTAGTCTCGAAAGGGATGTAATCCACAAACAGTTTCAGCAATTCCGAATCTTCGGTGGCAAGGGCTTTTATATACAGATGGTGCGTATTGATGATGTTCTCTAAAATATCTGTGTTGGAAATGGATAATAGTCGCAGATAGTCTTTGAAAGCGGAGTTGAGTTCTTTTTTTGCAGCTTTCAGGTCTCCGTTATCCATAAGCGATTCACGGGAAGCCGTCGGGCTCAATGAATTTGTGTTGATTACGCATTTGACGAACGATGCCCATTCGGGAAAAAGATTGCCGGCCTGTTCACAGAGAAACATTTTCTTTAGATATATCTTATGTTCTTTAGACCCTGTGAACTGAATCTTATAGGGCATAATAAATCCTGCTCCTTCAATCTCTCCTGCGGCCGAACTCATTCTGAATGTATCCATAAAGTCGATATTGAATGTCTGTTTACCGTATTGCAGCAATTCTTCTTTCGTACTGTCGGGATTGAGCCATGCGGGAACGCTTTCAACCAGCGCTTTCTTTTCGTCGCCGGTAATCATGTTGATTTTTATGGGCAAAGCGCTTCCGAAATACAGGATATTCTTTTTAAGCTCATCTTTTTCGAATAGCAGTTTCCATTCCTTTTTTGGATGAAGGATAATTTTTGTTCCCGGCAACATTTTTTCTTCGAGTTTCTCTATCGTGTATGTACCGTCGGCTTTTCCTCTCCAGCGTATTCCCTGGTGTTTTCTGTACAGCGACCGTGTTTCAACTGTTATTTCGTTGCTCACTACAAAACAGGACAGTAAACCGATTCCAAATTTGCCGATATAATCTTTTTCCAGAATATCATCGCGCTTGGAACTTTGACCTATTACAGAAAGGAATTTGTGTACTTCGTCTTCCGAAAGGCCTATACCGTTGTCCTCGAAAATTACTCCCGGCTGTTGTTCGTTTACATAAACATTGATTTCTCCCGAAAAGGATTCGTCTATGCTCCGCCGTGCAGTTATTGCATCTATGCCGTTTTGAAGCAATTCCCTGACAAATACGTTAGGCGAACTGTATATGTGTTCCGAAAGCAATTCTATCATTCCTTTCAGATTAACTTGAAACAAATATGAATTATTTTCCATTCTGTACTGTAAATATATTTTCTATTTTAAAAAAGACCTCTAACCGAGACTTGTGAAGAGAGCGGAAAACGAGATTCGAACTCGCGACCCCAACCTTGGCAAGGTTGTGCTCTACCAACTGAGCTATTTCCGCATTATGTCAAAGCAATTTTGCTCGCCTCACGAAATAAAATACTGCCATTCACATCTTTTCATAACATCTGCAAGGACTTGCACTACCTTATTTCGCGGCGCAAAGATAATGCTTTTTTTATTACAGCAAACAATTCTGCATATAAATCAGAAGATTTTAATTTATCATTACTTTTGCGTCATGAAAACATGGAACAGGGTGATGACAAGTTCTTTATTGTTGCTTCTGCAGCAGGTTATATTTTTTGTCCTTCCGTTTTTAATTGTTTATTCAATTATAAGCCATCGACATATCATTTCATGTATTGCAATATTAATTGCAGCCGTTTTTGTATGGGGAATTTTCGACATACGTTTAGCACTGTTTGTTCCGGTGATTAACAGGTTGAAAACTAATGAAAAAAAAGTCGTTTTGACATTCGATGACGGACCCGGTAGCTGCACGGACATGATTCTGTCGATCCTTGAAAGGGAAAATATCAGGGCTACATTCTTTTTCACCGGCAAAAATGCATCGGAACATGTTGATGCTGTCAAAAAAACCGTTCAGTCAGGACATTCGATAGGCATACATACCCAAAACCATCTGCTTAAATTTCCCTTTTCGGGACTGAAAGGAGTAAAGAAAGAACTGAATGACAATATAACCACCCTCAAACAAATCACAGGACAGAACGTCAGCCTGTTTCGTCCGCCTTTCGGAGTGATGAATCCTGTAATAGCAAAATCGGTACGCGACCTTAATCTTCGTACAATAGGCTGGACTATACGTTCCTTGGATACCAAAACAAAAAGCGGTGAACGTCTTTTGAAAAGAATACCAAGTCGTTTGTCGGCAGGAGCAATAATCCTGCTGCACGATATTCCGGTTACAGCCGCGATTCTGCAGAACCTAATCATTGAAATCCGTAAAAAGGGATATGAATTTGAAAAGATTTAGCGCAGTATGTTTACTGTATTGTAAAAATAAATACCTTTGCGTCCATTAATATAAAATTTAATTTAATTAATTATGAGATATTTAACATTAAAAATCAGCACATTGAGCTTAGTCTTAATGTCAGTTTTGTTCTCATGCGGGAGCAAGGATAAAATTACTCTGGAGTATAACCTGAAACAGGGTGAAATTAGATCGGA
>JAISDK010000135.1 GCA_031264875.1 Prevotellaceae bacterium | reverse complement strand
ACATCGACGATGTACTGCCCGATACATCGACGATGTACCGCCCGATAACTAGACTAGTTACCGCCCGATAACTAGTCTAGTTACCGCCCGATAACTAGTCTAGTTACCGCCCGATAACTAGTCTAGTTACCGCCCGATAACTAGTCTAGTTACAACCCGGTAACTAGACTAGTTACAACCCGGTAACGAAGCTATACTCACCCTCGTTAGGAAACGGGGTGGAAGACAGAGGCTTTTTGCACTTAATCTGACGGTTATGCCACTACGGGGTTGTAAGGGAAAAAAAGACCTTTTCTATTGATGGATGCTCTACGGGCAACAGCTAACCGATTCGTAATGATTTATATCTTTTCTTATCCCGAACTAAGGTTATTAACCATTAATCATTAACCATTAACCATTAACCATTAATCATTAACCATTAATCATTAACCATTAATCATTAACCATTAATCATTAACCATTAACCATTAATCATTATTGCTGTAGTATTTATACAGTTCCAGCTGTGAGCGGCAAGGTTCATTTCCGTCGGTTTTGATGTAATTGTTATGGAGGTCTCTGGCTTTGACATTGTCTCGCCACTGTATATCAAACACGTCCATAAGCGTTTTCCTTATATTTTTGTCGATGATGTTAATTCCAACTTCTATTCTCATGTCAAGGTTGCGAGGCATGAAATCGGCGCTCATAATGAATACCTTTTCCTCGCCGCCGTTGTGGAATATAATCATGCGGGCATGTTCCAGGAACCTGTCCACAATACTGATAATCCTTATATTGTGATCGTCATCCTGAGGATTCATACAGCAGGCGCTCCTTACAGTCAGGCGAATTTCGACGCCTGCCCTTCCTGCTTTGCAGAGGAGTCCGATCATTGTTTCGTCGGTTAGATTGTTGAATTTGGCGTAGATATACGCCTTTTTCCCGTTCTGAGCATTTTTGATTTCCCGCTTTATCAGTTCCTCGAACTGTTTTCTCATGCCGTATGGGGCAACGGTCAGTTGCGTGGTGTGCAGCATGGTGGGGACGTTTTGCAGAAATCCGAATATGGCTTCGGCGTCGGCTACAGTCCGGCTGTTTGAGGTAAACAGGCCGAAATCGCTGTACACCTGTGCTGTTGTTTCGTTGAAATTGCCTGTGCCTGCATAGACGTAACCCTTGCTTTTGCGCCTGACCAGCGCTATTTTGCAGTGTATTTTTGTGCCTCCGGTTCCGTGAATTACCTTGACGCCTTCCTTTTGCAGCAGCTTCGAATATTCGGTGTTGCGCTCTTCGTCGAACCGTGCAAAGAGTTCGATTATGACGACTACCGTTTTGCCGTTTTTTGCGGCGTTAATCAGGGTGTTGATCACTTTTGAGTTTTCGGCCAGGCGGTAAACGGTGATGTATATGCTGTCCACTTTGGGATCGATGGCTGCCTCTTTGAGGAAATCAATGAAGTGATTGAAGGTGTGATATGGATAGTTCAGCAAAATGTCTTTTGTATCGATTACTTTCAGGATGCTCGAAAAGGGCTTTATGTCGGGACTGTGCAGCGGCGTCAGACTGATGTCCTCAAGTTCGGGACGCAGCTTCGGAAATTTCATCAGGTCGCTCATGAGGTGATACCGGCCTCCGGCTGACAGGTTGCCGTCTGTTTTCAGCTTGAGCTTTGCAGAAATAAGCTCAAGCATGTCGGCAGGCATTTCTTTGTCGTACACTAATTTGACGGGCTGCCCGTGCATCCGCCTGTTCAGTCCGGTATTCATTTTTTCAATAAGGCTTTTGGAAATATCGTCGTCGAAAGAGAAATGCGCGTCGCGCAAAGCTCTGAATGTGTATGCCGAAATGCTTTGGTAGCTGAACATGAAAAATATTTCGCCTATGCAGAGGCGTATTATGTCATCCAGAAAAATGATTGCTCTTGCAGCGCCGCTGTCCGACGGTATAACGACGAATCTCGGACATGATTCGCTGACGGGTATCTGAATAATGGCATAGCGGTTATTTCCTTTTGCCGTGACCATTTTCACGGCAAGGTAAACGCTGTTGTCTTTAAGAAAAGGCATGCCGGTGTTTTTTTTCAGAATCAGCGGGACAAGCCTCTGTGTTACTGCGGACGAAAAATAGTCGCGACAGTATTTTATTTGACATTCGTCGAGCTGATGCTCGTTTACAATGTGGATGTTGCCGGTTTCCATTTCATGCAGGACTTCGCGGTAAACTTGCTCGAATTTGTTCTGCAGCTCGGATACGCGGCTGTTAACCTGTGCAAGCAGCTGTTTTGCCGATTCCCGGATTTTTTCGTCTTCGGAGACAGGGTGTTTTTTGCCGGTTTTTATATTGCATGTCCTCGCGATGCTGGCAACATGTACCCGGATAAACTCGTCCTGGTTGTTGGAAAAAATACCCAGAAATCTTAAACGCTGTATCAGGGGAACGTTTTTGTCCTGTGCCTCCTGCAATACTCTTTCATTGAAATCCAGCCAGCTTAATGCTCTATTGTTAAGAATCATATAAATGTTTTGTTTCTGTAAATGCTTTTGTAAAAGTAATAAACTTGTGACTTTCGACAAGGAATTCAATGGTTAAAGCCTTATCCGGAACCCGGATTTACAGGCTTCCGCAGATGTTTTGTATAATGTTGAAACTTGTACCGCTACTGTATTCCCAGTATTCGCCGCCCGGATATGTTGCCTGCCAGTCCATGTTCAGCCAGATGTTTCCCTGACTGTCTTTTCGATGCCATGTTTCCGCATTGTTGTAGCGTGCCGACAGGTAGCGCTGTACTTCCGATGAACTGGTTGTCCCGATATTGACTTCGGTGAATGCGTGTCCGCTTGTGGCGTCGTAGGCAAAGTTGATGCGCGCTTCGCCTCCTATCGACAGAATCATGGAACAGAGCAGAATGGCAAAGTCATCACAGTCGCCGTTCAGTCCGTTTTTAAGCGTTTCGGATGCTTTGGAATAGTAGTCGCGTGTTAAAGGGTCGTTTACATAGCTCCAGTTGCTGTAGCAAAAGTCGAAGATATCGCAGATTTGCCCTAAATTGAACTTGCCGGGCGAGAGATGTACCAGATTTACGGTGTTGTTTCTGACTGTCGGATGATCGTAGTCGCAGGCAATGATGAGGTCTTTCATGTCGCCAACGATATTGTGGCTTTTAATGTATTCGTCCCGCGTATGGCGAATTTCCGGCTTTTTGAAATCAATTGTGGGCGGGTTCGGCAGATTGTCGCCGTGTACTACGGGTTTCAGCTGCTTGTTTGAGTTGATAACCAGCAAATCGTGTTCGTCCTGCCTTGCTTCGGGCTTTGCCGGGACAACCGGAACGGCAGGTTGAGCCGGCACGACGATATAAACTGTGTCTATTTTCGGCTGAGGTTTTATTTCAGGCTCTTTTGGCATTACGGTTCGTCGACTGCGGCTTGAGTTGCGATTTGAATTGCGGTTTGAGCTGCTGCCTGAACTTTGGGTGGCTTCATCTTTTGTTCTGACCCTGCGCTTGCAGTCAACGAGTGATAGCATAATGAGCAAAATCATGCTCGCTGTAATGATTTTCCTTATACTTTTCATTTATTATTAATTTATTGTGAATTTTTCACTCCCGAGACATACTCCTTCCAACCATATTTCAACGGTATAGGTGTCGGCTTTCCAGTAACCGCCCGAAGCATTGCCCCAGCCGCTCAATGTTGTGCTGCTGTCGGTGGTGGAAATGTCTTTTTTACTTGTGCATCTCTTGTTTGTTGCAGCGTTGTAGTTGAGTTGCCCCTGCGAATCGTAATAGTTGATTGTGAAATGGAATGTTTTATTCTCTTTTAGATGGTTTGTGAAATGGATTTTTGGCGCCAGATATCGCATTCCGGCGCTGTGCAGAACGCTGCCGAAATTGTCAATTATACCGCTGTCGTTGTAGTTGCACAGTTCTATCCGTGTTATTTTTATTGGAAATGCTTCTCTTAAACTGTCATATTTTACGCTCAGATCATTGTATTTTTCGTTGCTTTTCGATAATTCGACTTTTTGCCGGTCGATTTCTGCCTGCTGCTCGTTTATGTTGTGTCTGAGCTGTTCGTTTTCGGATTTTAACTTGCTGCTTTCGCTTGATGTCTCTGCTTTTTGCTTGCCGGTCTTGTGCGCGGGACTTGTGATTTCTGCCTGCTTTTTATCTGTTTCGTTTATGGCATCCTGTCCCTGCATCGTTGCCAGTAACTGTTTTAACAGTGCAATCGTTTCGCCGGCTTCATTGAGATCTCTTTGCAGCTTCGTCGTTTCGTCCGGATTGTCTTCGGACATCGCCGCTCCGCAAAACATACAGTAGTTGGCAATACTCGGATTTTCTTTTCTACATTGTGATTGTGGACATAGTTTCATGACTTATTTTTCTTATTTTATTGAAAACTTTTCACTTCCCAGGCAAACTCCTTCCGACCATATTTCAACGGTATAAGCGCCGGCGCTCCAATAGCCGTCGGAATCATTTCCACACATGCTCAATATAGCATCCTTAGCGGCGGTTGAGATATAATTTTCGCTTGTGCATTTCTCGTTTGCTGAAGCGCCGGATTTAAGTTTTCCCTGTGAATCGTAATAGTTAATTGTGAAATTGAATGTCTTACCCTTCTTTAACTGATTTGTGAAGTGGATTTTGGGTAACAGGTATCGCACTTTGGAACTGTGCAAAACGCTTCCGAAATCATCAATTATACTGCCATCCTTATTATAGTTACTCAGTTCTATTCGCGTTATTTTTATTGTGGATGTTTCTTTTAATTCATTCGCGGGATTTACAGGGTCTGCCTGTTTATCTAATTTTGACGGATTTTCATTTGCTTTGTTCGCAAGTTGCTTGTTTTCGGATTTTAACCTGTTATTTTCTTTTTCGAGTTCCGCCATTAGTTTGCCAAGTTCTTCCTGATTTTTATTTACCGTGTCTGTAAGCTGTTTATTGTCGGCTTCGACCTGCTTGTTTTTCTTCAACTCGTTGAATCCGGAATAAAATACGGCGGCTACCGCTCCGGTTATAACACACAGCAGGGCAAACAGTATCAGCAGACCTTTTGTCTTCTTTTGCTGTGTTTTAAGCGCTGAACATTGCTGATCTTTTTTGGCAATTATCTTTTCGCACTTTTGTTTTTCGGCAAACAGCTGCCGGGCATGTGATGCCTGTAATGCTTTGCTTGCTTCACTGTATTTATGTTCTGCATGTTCCTCTACTTTTGCCAGCGACTGTTTCAACAAGTCTATTGTTTTGTTGGCTTCGTTGAGTTCCCTTTGCAGACGCGCCGTTTCGTCTAAGTTTTCCTCGGACAGTACCGCTCCGCAATACATGCAGCAGTTTGCGCTGCTCGGATTTTCTTTTTCACATTCTGGACATAGTTTCATGACTTTTCTTTTAATTATTTGTTTAATTTATTATAAATTGGTTATAAGTTTCACAGCAACGGCATTATCATTGTTTGCAAAATGTTTTCTACGCGCATTTGCGCGGCATATCGGCTCAATTTATTCAGATTTTTGTCGTGTCGTTTCACATAGTTTTTCAGCACTTCAATAGTCGTGTCCAACCCTATTTTGTTACGAAATTTTACTGCATCGCAAACCGATTTTTCCAGGTTGTAAATTTTTATTTTCTGCCTTTCTATTTCCTTTTCTGATACACCCAAACTATATTGCATTTCAGACCAGTAATATATTTTTACCGGCAGATTTTCGGGCAAGTTCACTTTCTTTTTTTGCGTAACGGCAATATGAAACTCTACCGGATTTTGTGTTGATAGAGAATAGTACCGCCATGCAGTGAACAGACAAAACACTCCCGATGACACAACTTTTGAAATTTCAACCGTTTGATCAAGCATTTCGTTTGCGCCATAATAATAAACTCCCCGTTTTACTTTTGTTACTAAACCCTGCTCAATCATTTCTTTTAATTGATACCACTGACTGCGCTTTGTGAAATCTTTTGTTTTCACAAAGTTGCTTTCCTGTTTTGATATTTTATCTGATACATTCATGTTATTTTTTTGCGCAAAGATGCGGTATTTTCTTGTAATTACCGTATTTTCCTGCATTCTTTTAATTAGCTATTTTTTTCTTAAATCCAACAGTTTAACCCAGCCGTTACGCGCAAGTCTATATTACCCTGGTCTATATGAATTTTTATATTGACATTATTGTGGTAATGGCATTTTGCGTCCTCAAATTCCCTTTGTAACCGTACTGTCTCATCCAGATTCTCTTCGGACAGTACCACTCCACAATACATGCAGCAGTTTGCGCTGCTTGGATTTTCCTTTTCACGTTGTGGACAGAGTTTCATGATTTTATATGAATTTAACTTTTGCTTTTCTATTATTTCCCATTTGCCGAAGTCATCTTGTGTAACTTCGCCGGGTTCTACTTCGAGATTCTGTGACTGGACACTGATTCTTTGTTTATTGCAGCCATCCACAAAGTCTGAATTTTTGAGAACCCGTCTATGGGCTTTCGGCAAGCTCCGAAAGTCCCGTACAGGTCTTAAACACGCTTTCAAGATGGATTTATACTGCACACCGCATAAATTTGTGTAAGGACGTGATTTATCGCATCTCTGTTTCGCGACAAAATTGCAGAGACGCCATACGGAGACGCTATACGGAGACACGAAGCATCGCGTCTCTACAATAAATTTACGCCGTGCGCTGCTCGGATTTTCCTTTTCACATTGTGGACAAAGTTTCATGATTTCTTCTGTTTTAATTTATTGTAAACTTCCCACTTCCCAGACAAACTCCATCCGACCATATTTCAACGGTATAAGTGTCGGCGTTCCAAGCGCCGCCCGAGGTATTTCCCCAGCCGGTCAGTATTGCACTGTAATCAGTGGGTGAGATATAATTTTTGCTTGCCGGTCTCGCGCCTGTTGAAATGTTATATTGAAGTTTTCCCTGTGAATCGTAGTAGTTTATTGTAAAATTGAATGTTTTACCCTTTTCCAAATAATTTGT